>DATFRK010000847.1:0-9491 GCA_035263325.1 Pyrinomonadaceae bacterium
TTTAGGGGGAGGGCTTGGGACCACACCACAATTGGCCCAACTCTACAAAGAATTCTTGCCCGCAGATGAGATCCTGAATCTCACAGCCGCGGTGGTACGCCTGTTCGATCGCTATGGCGAGCGCAAAGCACGCATGAAAGCGCGTCTGAAGTTCCTGGTTCAATCGATGGGTTGGGATAGATTTGTCGTCGCCCTGGCCGAAGAACGGCAAGCTGTCGGTCCAATCCCGTTGCAGGACTACTTCAACGACACGCTTGATCTGCAACTGCCGGCTCGTCGCAGCACATTAAGGTTGCTCGACCCGCGCCTTAACGATGCCGAATTTCGTGACTGGGCGCGCGACTCGGTGATTGAACACAAGCGACCTGGCTTTCGCGGCATCCACGTGCGTCTCAAGCTGGGCGATATCACCTCTGAAAAAGCACGGCAGCTGGCCGCCGTTGCGCGCAGGTTTTCCGCAAGTCAGTTGCGAATCTCTATTGGCCAGAATCTTTACCTGCCCTGGGTGCGCGAAGAAAAGCTCCCGGATTTGTATGCGGCGTTGCGGCAGATCGAGTTAGCCGAGCCAGGGGTTGATACTGTTAGCGACGTGACGACCTGTCCCGGGGCTGACACGTGTCGCCTCGGCATTGCGTCGGCAAAGGGACTGGGCAGCGCAATCTCAGAAGGTTTCACTGGTCCGTTGGCGCAATATCGTGAGTTGGCGCGTTCGCTAAAGATCAAGATCTCCGGTTGCCCGAATGGTTGTGCGCAACACGGTATTGCCGATATCGGCTTTCATGCTGCCGCGCTCACTTACGAAGGTAAGACAGTGCCCGCTCATCAACTCTTTGTCGGGGGAAAGACCGATCCGGACTCTGCCGGGTTTGCGCGATTAATCGGAAAATTCCCGGCCAGGAATTCGCTGAACGTCATTGAGTCGCTGCTACGCCTATATAAAGAGGACAGGCGAGTTGAGGAAGACTTCAGTTCCTTCATTAATCGTGCCGACGACACGAAACTGAAAGCGGTGTTGGAACCGTGGCGAGTTGTCGCCTCGTTTGAGTCTGACCCGAGCTTTTATCAGGACTACGGCCACGAGAACGAACGTTTTGCAGTGCGTCCGGGAGTGAAGGGTGAGTGTGCGGACAAGACGGTGGCCGAGATCGCACCGGAGATCGGCATCGCACGTGAGCAACTCGCGCAGGCCGAGGCATTCCTGTATCACAAAGAGTACGAGCATGCTCAGCGTGCTGCCTACGAGGCGGCGGCGGCCGGGGCGCGCGTGCCACTCTACAAGCGGCTGGTGGATCCGTTTACTGCGGACGAAGTGCTATGGGAGTTTGAGAATCTGTTTGTCTTGTCGGGGGAAACGAAGGGCGCCTGGCTAAAAGTTTCGACCCGTTTTCTAGAGCTGAAGAACGTTGAGACGAGCGAAGAATCGGCGCGCACGATGTTGGCGGAAGTGAGAAGTTTTGTGGACTACTGTGCGGCCTTCGCGCCAACTCAAGTGTGAGCGTGTTAATTGAGGCCTTCTCAGAAACTCTCTGCGCCAACCTCGGCGTACTCTGCGTCTCCGCGGTAGTCGCCTGTCAACAATTCACTCTCGCTTGAATGAGGACGGAGAGGCGATCACCGCGGAGACGCAGAGTACGCCGAGGTTGGCGCAGAGGAAGGCAGCATAGAAATTGATTTGAGCATGCTTGACGAACTCGTCATCGTTAATTTTCCTCGTGACGCCGACCGGGCAATGCCAACGGCGCTCATGAACTTGCAATGGCGAACTTGTCTGCGACAAATCACCTTTTTACATCACACCGAACTCTCGCTACTAAATGATCTCCCTCAGCAAGCGACCGTCTATCGCGGGCAACAAGCATATCAATTTCTGCTGGAAGTGATCTGTGGTTTGCACTCGCCGCTGTTCGGTGAGACGGCAGTGATGGGTCAGTTTCGTATGTTTCGCGCCAGCGCTGAGTTCGCGTCAAGTGCGTGGGGCCGCTTCCTACGTCAGCTCACGACAAACCTCCTGGTCGACGCGCGACGTATCCGGCACCAATACCTCGAAGGCTTGGGCAGTCAATCGTACGGTAGTTTAGTTCGCAAACATTTGCAGTCCAGTAAAAGAATTGCCTTGCTGGGGACAGGAAGTCTGGCGAAGGAAATCCTTCCCTGGTTGATTGACGACGCCGAGGTACGACTTTTCTATCGTAGCTACTCACACGCCCAACGCCTGTCGCAGGAATACAAACTGCAACTTGATCAGTTCACCATGGCAGACGCTGGTTGGAATGGTGATGCTGGAGCTCTGGTAGTCGCGGCGCCGTTGAGTTCGGATGAGATTACCAGGTGGCTTGAGCTACAGAGCACGAGGTTTTCCCTCATTGTCGACCTTCGTAGCAATGCGGCAACTGATCCCATTAACGTGTCACAATCTCTGGTCAGGTTATCGGAACTCTTTGCCTCGTTGAGTTATGAGCGCAAGAGAATGGACCAACGCAAGCGCATTGCACTCCGTGACATCGAATTGATTGCCGGAGAACGGTACCCCTCCACACATCAGTTATGCGCCTAATCATCCACAGATTACGCAGATTTCGCAGATTTGAATAACTTGACCAGGGAATCTGTGAAATCTGCGTAATCTGTGGATTCGTCCTGCTAAACGTCTAACCCGACTGAGCGCATCAACTCCAACGCATTACTCCGCTGCACCACTCCAGGACGAAGCAGATAGTCAAAACTCATCCGCCCATCCTCAAGATGATCCTCGAAATGTACGTTGGCAGCGTGTACTGCAAGCTCATCCGCAATTCGCGCGAGCGCGAGGTCGTGCGTTGTAATCAACCCGATTGCTCCACGTTCAATTAGACCACGCACCAATTTCTCAGCCCCGATCTGCCGATCATGCGAGTTTGTGCCGTGCAAAATCTCATCAAGCAGAAAAATGACTGGCTGTGGTCCACGCGTCAGGTCAACGATCTGTCGCAAACGCATTATCTCGGCGTAGAAGCGAGACGCACCGGCCTGGAGAGAATCCTGGATCCGGATCGACGCTCCCACTTGGAGTGGCGACAGGCGCAAACTGTTAGCCCGGACCGGCGCACCGGCCAGCGCCAGCAGGGTGTTGATGCCCACGGTGCGCAGCAGCGTACTCTTCCCTGACATGTTCGAGCCGCTGACGATCAGGACCCGCAGATCGCCTGACAAACGCAGATCAGTTCGTACATTTCGCGTCTCGGGGATCAAAGGATGGCCCAATGCAGCACCAGCAAAACAGACGTCTGCCTCCACCACTTCCGGAAAAGGATCCCGCGGGTGTTCATAGGCATAACCAGCGAGGGAATTCAGCGCCTCGAGTTCACCTACCGCCGCCAACCAACGAGCAACGGCCGGACCGGAGTGTTGACGCCACTTTTCAATAGAGATCGAACAATGTTGCGTCCACAGGAAGATGGCGGCGAAGGGAGCAAACATGAAGTTCCGCCGCGAGTCGAGTAACTCAACCAGGCGGTTGAGCCGCGCGATCTGCTTTGATGGCGGCAGACCATCGACTTCGAGAGCCGCTCGCAACTCGATCAAGCGAGGACTGGAAAAACTCTCTCGCTCAAGTCGTTTCAAAACGTCAGACAGCAACGACAGATTGCGACCAGCCTCGTCCACCCCGCTCACAACACCCTTGACTGGCTCGCGCAAACGATACGTGTAGAGCATCCGAATGATGAGCACCACCAGAAAAGGGCTAACACCGTAACCCGCGTACCAAAGCACGAGTGTTATTACTGTTAACAGCGAAATAGTGAGCGCCGCAGGTCGTAACCAGGACGGAATGCGCCAGGGTGGACCATCAGCCCAGGCGGCGAGTCCGCGCGCACTTTCTCCTCCGGGAACTCCTTCACCCAACAAAGCAAGGTCCTCACGCAAGTCGAGCTTGGGTCGCAGTTCGGCGACTGCCTCCTGCCGCGCTCGGACTGTTTCCGGGCTTGCCGGTGCGAGTAGCCAGTTAGCCAGCGTCTCTTCACCCACGTACGTGCGCGCGGTTGAGAGCAGTTCAAACAACGAGCCGCGTCCGAAAAGATCGAGATCAGCCGCGTAAGGATGTGACTCATTAATGAATCTGTCACCGGTAGATCCACTACCAACCCAGCGGTCATCGATCCGCGCCAGACCCAGCTCGTAAAGTACTGCCCCGCGTTGGCAACTCAAGCGCGCCTTACTGATTCGAGACTGCACACTGCCGAGCGCCATGAATAGGGCGAAGGGTGCGAGTAACCACCAAAACGAAAGACCGGCAAACACCCGCCACAGCAGCACCAGTCCTATTGCTATCAATACCAACCGGACGACACCAACTTTTCTGAAACGCAGCATTTGCCGCGCCGTCTCCGCCCGCCTTTCCTCAATGCGGCGCGAATATTCTGCTCGGGGCTCTAAAACCGGGGGCTGGCTCGAGTTGTTGGTGGGAATGGCCTCAGCTTCTAGCATGCGTTTTCACAAATACGCGCTCAATAGATCTTTGATCGTCGCAGATGCAGAAGTCTTTACCGAACGACATAACCTGTCGAGGGAGAGGCGGAGCCAGTAGGTGTAGTGCTCGGGATGAGTTTGGATGTCGTGTTGAAGTGTCGCCAGGTCGACCCACTTCCAGTCGTCCACTTCATCGTGGTTGGGCGTAGGCGGGCCATCGAATCTTCCCACGAACACGTGATCATATTCGTGCTCGGAGAAGCCATCGTCGAGTTGTACCCGGTAAACAAACTCGAACACCTTGTGCACGGCGCAGTCGAAGCCCATTTCTTCCTGCAACCGGCGACGCGAGGCCTGTTCGATCGTCTCCCCAGGCCGCGGATGCCCGCAACAGGTGTTAGACCAGAGACCCTGCGAATGATATTTGGTGCTGGTCCTCTTTTGCAGCAATAGTCGCCCACTCGAATCAAAGATAAAGAGCGAGAAGGCCCGGTGCAGAACTCCATTTAAGTGGGCCGTGATCTTTTCTTCCACGCCCACCGGCTCATCGTTTTCGTTTACGAGTATCAGTTCTTCTTTCACTTTCGACTACGACCGATTGGCGAGTAGACAATCTTCGGGTGCTGCGACAGTTTGGGAGCCAGCATGCGCCAACAATCGACAACCGTCACCGGGCCGTTCGTGATCGCAAAATCGCTTGCCTCGAGACTAGCGTAAGCAGGGTCGGGATTGGCAATAACGACGGTGGACGCTTCTTGCAAGCAATCGTTCAATGATTTGAGCACTATGTTGTCATCGTTCAGTTCGTTCGCTGCAAACTTCTCCAGCAAAGGATCATGCGCGATCACCCGAGCTCCCTGCCGGGCCAGGACCCTTGCCAACATCAGCCCCTGCGACGCTTCAGTAATATGAGATTGAGGTTTATAACCCAGACCAAGTACTGCAACTGTTTCACCCGGTGCGACAGTAACACCCAATCGCGCCAGCACCGCTTCCGGCAAAACGCGATTCAGGCGATCGACCGTTTGGGCCAGTTCCGCCTTCGTGCCTACGCTGCGGGCGAAGTAATCAAAGGCGAGGTTGTCGCGGGGAAAACATGGACCACCATAACCAAGCGCGCCAGTCAAATACTTTTGCCCAATTCGCTTATCAAGACCAATAGCCGCAGTTACGATATCAACATCACCGCCCGGCACCCGCTCGCACAAATCGGCCAGCATGTTTGCGAACGTGATCTTCATTGTCACATAGCTGTTGAGGGAAATCTTCGCCAGCTCTGCATTTTCGATCGTCATGCGCCGGCACTCCGTAAGTTGCGGCAAAATTTCTGCGTAAGCGGTGACGAGCAACGAACCCGATCGCTCGTCGAATTCACCGATCAAGTTAAAATCCGGATGCAAAAAATCCTGGACCGCAGTACCCAATGCGATAAAGGTTGGGCTATAGCACAAACCGAAGTCGCGGCCGCAAACTTTCCCGGATTTCGCTTCGAGAACAGGCAGCAGGTCAGTTCGCGTCGCGCCGGGCAGCAGGGTACTGGTCAAACAGACGAGGTGGTATCCGCTCTTGTGCTCAAGCGCGGCGCCGATTTGCACAAACGCCGGCGCAACATAGTCGAGCGAAAATCCACCTTGTTCATTGGAAGGTGTCGGGACAATTACAAAGGTGAGATCTGTCTCACAGATTGCCTCGCGATAGTTGGTCGTGGCTCGCAAGTTACCGCGATGCGCCGCAATTAGTTTGTCGAGCCCGGTTTCGTGTACCGGTGCTCGTCCCGCATTGATGAGTTTGACTACCTCTTCGTCTTGGTCAACACCGATGACACGATGGCCGCGACTAGCAATCGCCGCCGCAATACTGGCGCCAAGTTTACCGAGCCCGATGATCGAATAGCGGTACACGAATTTGTTTGCCCTTATCTTCAGCAGAACTCTGTTGGCCGCGCAACCCGAACGATTCTCACGCCGAGGCACTTTCGTTATGCGGGAAAGAGTATTCGGCAAATTGCTGATCCGCAAAACCCCAATTGGCTGAATTGAGCGGCAGTGGCTCCTTTCGTTGGAGGGCCGCCAAACCAGCTTCCACAACCAGGCCATAATCAAGTCCCGGACGCTCCACCAGGAAGCGAATCTTGTCGACCGGTGTCATAGTGGACCATCCCTGTTCATGATCGAGGTGATAAGTACACGCTTCTCTGGGAAATATGTGCTGCTGATAACCCATTGACGCTGCGGAAATCAATCCGAGAGTATCTACGTGGATCGAATAGAGGTCCAATTCCGCGTAGCCACGGATCTTGAACCAGGCCTCACGCGACATGAGCGTAAAGTCACCACAGGCAAAGGAATCAAGCTGGTAGTACCTTACCTTCTCAGGGGCCCACAACAGCTGCAGCGCGATAGCAAACTTGTCAAGCAACCACTTTTGGTAATCAGATCTATGATTCATACCCAGCTGCTCGAGATTAATGTTCGTGAACCTGGCATCCATACCCAACCGGCGAATCACGTTTTTTGCACACCATGCTAATTGCTCGTCCACCCGCGACTCGGAATCGATCTCGTTCGGTACATCACAGCGGTTAGCGCGATAAAAAAAGTCGCACCTCAGTTCCCGGGAAGCTAACAGACGAAACAAGGGGTCGGAGAACAGTAGATCAATATTGGTGCAGAGGATGAACTCACCTTTTGCCCGCCGGATGCCGACGTTCTTGGCAATCATCTGGAAAAGAGGAATCTCGCTGGACCGCTTGTATTGTTCATGCACCGTCCGAGGCACAACTATGTAGTTGATCGTGAGCAAGTCGCCCGGCTGAGGTTTTGGCAAAACATCTTGCAGTAGTGGCTGGTTCTCAGGCGGATTCCACTCCACCATTACCAATTCCACCGGTAGCTGGTGACGATTTGCCTGGACAATCAGACCATTAACGAAAAGCTTCATCCTTTGCAGAGTGTTGCCGCCGTGATTGTCATTCCGCGAAGCAGCAACAATTGAAAGGTAAGGCGCGCTCATGATGATGTTGGCAGAACTGAACGTGTCTCAGGGAAAGCTGTACTCAGGCAGCGTTAGATTCGCATAACCCCAATCGTTCGCATTCAAGTCATAAGTGCGTCGATGCTTCAAGACATGATGGCCCAAATCGTAAACGAGACCATAGTCGAGCCCGGGCTTTTGTTCAAAAAATCTAACCTTCTCCAGCGGAGTCATCGACTCCCATCCCTCCGGATGGTCCACATGATAGGTGCATGCCTGGGCAGGAAAAACGTGCTGCCGATAACCCAAGGCCAACGCAGACAGGACTGCCAAAGTATCAACGTGAAGGGCGTGAAGGTCCAACTCGGGATAACCCTGGATATCGAGCCAGGCCTGCTTGGCCATCAAGGTAAAATCGCCACAGGCAAAACAATCAGCCTGATAGTACTGCCTTCGCTCCGTTGGCAAAAACAGGTTTAGCCCCCAGGCGGCCTTATTCAGCGTCCACTTGGCCAGGTATGGCGCGTTTCTCAACCCCGCCATCTCCACATTGATGTTCTTAAATCGCATATTCCTACCAGAACGTCTGATGATATTCTTTTTGCACCAGGCAAGTTGCTGAGTTAATTCCCAACTAGGATCTATTAGATCGGGAACATCACATCTATTCGCGCGATAGAAAGTATCGCCGGCCAGACTTTGGCGGGCCAAGATCTCAAATAGTTCGTCGGAAAACAGGAGGTCGATGTTGGTACAAAGGACAAACTCACTTCTTGCTCTGCGAATACCGACGTTCTTAGCGATCATCTGAAACAACGATAGCTCGCTGGACCGTTTGTATCGCTGATGTATTTCCGCCGGGACGATTAGATACCTCAATGTCAGGAGATCACCGTTCTGAGGTTTGGGCAGGACGTGTTGCAAAAGCGGTTGCTGCTCAGGAGGATTCCATTCAACGATGATCAATTCGACCGGCAGCTGATGGCGGTTCGTCTGGGCTATCAAGCCACTGACAAAGAGTCTCATTCTCTTTAGGACGTCGCCGGCATGCTGGTCGTTTCTTGAGGCGGCCACGATTGACAGGTAAGGATTTTCGTTCATGACTCAACTGAAACAATTCTGAGGTCGGGACCAGAATACTGTCATGTCATATCGCAAAGTTATCCCAAAACTTTTGCCGGCCCTCATTTTTGCGCTTGCTTTCCTGCAGTACGCCAACACGCTAGCTCATGACTATGCGTGGGACGACAAGCTGGTAATTACCAACAATGAGTATACGAAGAAAGGGACAGCCGGATTAGCTGAGATCTTCAGCAAGCGAGTAAGCGTTCCTTACAAAAACGAATATCGGCCGGTACCACAGGCCCTGTTCGCCATTGAGTACCAGCTATTCAACGCAAGCCCTCATGCAGGCCACTTTTTTAACGCCTTCTGGTACGCGCTAACTTGCCTATTGGTCTACTTCTTCGTCCGCTTTTGCTTTCCCAAGATACACCTGCTGTTCGCTTTCCTGGTCGCGCTCCTGTTCGTGGTCCACCCACTTCACGTCGAGGTGGTAGCAAATATTAAAAGTCGTGACGAGATTCTAACGCTATTTTTCGGGCTGGCGGCGGTCATGCTACTGGTCAAGGCCTACGAGCGTATGAGTTGGAAGTTCTTAAGCGTTGGCCTACTGGCATTCGTTTTGGCGTTTCTGTCGAAGAACAACGCAGTCACGCTGCTTCCGATCATCATTCTTGTCGCCTGGTACCGCTCCGCGGAGACGAGGATTTCACGCAAGTTGGTGATTACCACGATTGCGATTGCAGTCTGTAGTGCTGGTCTGATCGGACTGATCCGCTATTTGCACAACACTGCCGCCGATGAGAACCAAATGCAGCTGAATTCCACGGTCCTCAACAACATTTTTTTGTGGACGGCTCATCCTCATACGATCATACCGACGGCGTTGATGATTATCTTCCGCTACCTGCGACTCTTCTTATTCCCACATCCCTTGATCCACCTCTACGGGTATGACCAGATACCTCTGAACAGGTGGGGAGATTTGTCTACCTGGTTGGTGTTGCTCG
>DATFRK010000848.1:0-8102 GCA_035263325.1 Pyrinomonadaceae bacterium
TGCAACATCATGGTCGCGATGGATGGATCGCTTCAGGCTGTGGATCAAAAAATGAATGAAAGCTGGAGCGATCTTCGTAACGACAACAACGATTCCAAGGGGAATTCCTGGTACTCGGCCCGATGGCAATGTAACTATGCCCTCTCCGCTACCGACAAGTTTGCCTGGGAGTTGCCATGATTCGAATCTCAGCTTTTCTGCTCGCGTTTGCGCTTCTGTTGTCGGCGTGCTGGAGGACTAAGGTCCCTCACCCGCCAGCCTCGGGAGCGATTGCCTCTGACCCCGGTGGAACGGCCGGTTATCAGCACGGCTTGGACCGCTCGAAATTCACCGTCGGTGCGAACCGTCACGAGGTCAGTGAATTTGGATTCGTGAAAGTTGTCGGATCCGAAGGCACCTTTGCCGTGGACGCCAACAATGGTCTTGCTGTTGCGATCACCAATGCGAACTCACCTCGCGCGAAGTCAACCAGATGGTATACAGGTGATTCAACTCAGCACAACCAAATCGTAAAGGACTATTTCGTTGGAGCCGGAATTCCGAAGGAGCAGGTAGGCGGTGTGCATGCCACGATGTCGCTTTCGACGAGCGCCAACGGAGAGCAGTTGCCTCGCCCTCAGCCTGGTGTCGGCGGATATCAATCCATTCTTGATCGAAAGATCGGAGAGGTTCCTGTGGTCGATTCGGTCGCTTGGGCGCGAATGAACGACGCGGGCGAAGTCCTGACCGAGTGGGTGTACTGGCCCGCGATTTCGGCCAAGGTAACCGCTGATGCCGGGCGAATGCGGGAACTGTTGTCCAAGGATGCGGATAAGAAAGCCTACCTAGTTAAGCTACCGCCCAATCTGCCGGCTGGAACCGTAGTAATCCGGCACTCCTCTGCAACATCGGCGCAGCCTTTCGAGGCGTTTGCCAGTTACGACGTGCTCGAACGCAGGACCTCGCCCGACGCTTCAACGGAACAGGGCCCTGGGAGCCGGGCAGTGTTAATCGTTCGGCATTTCGACATAAACGGAGAGGAGCGCAAGCTTCCGCAGGAGAGAGCTCAATTGGCTGGGGACTATCCGAGTACCAAGCGGCAGCCGGAAGCTAAGCGGCCACAAAAGTGATCTGAATAGAGGAAAAACTGGGTGTCACTACTAGAAACCCTATTTGACAGGAAGACAAGTTTTTACGAGTCTCAAGACAACTCGCGGTCACGTTTTGATCTCATGGCAATTGTTTTTGGCGAAGAAGTTGGCGAATCATACTTTCGGTTCCCAGCCCGGTTGGTAATTACGCCGCCACAATTTCATCGCAGCGGGATCCTTCAAAATGTGACCATTCGCGGGGTCGCAATTCAATTCACGCCCGACCCGCCAAGCGATGTTGCCCAAATGCAGTAGCGTGCAGCTCTTGGAGCCTTCTTCGATAGGACAGGACAGTTGCTGTTTACCGCGGACAGTTTCGATGAAGTTTGACACGTGCGCAGTGTCCATGCCCACGCCGCTGCCGCTGACGGTGTTGGTTGGGTCCACCACTTCTTTACCTTTGTCTTGCTTGATAATCTTTTTGTTCTTGTCGTAAATAATATATTCATCGCCATCCAACAACGCCGTGCCTTCGGTGCCGTAAATCAACGTGCCTCGCGAACGGCCTTCCACTGGATAATCATTGCAACTTCGGCCTTCCCAACTCATCGTTTTGCCTTCGGCAAAATCCCAGGTGATGTTCTGTGTGTCAGGTGTTTCCCAATCGTCTTGAAAAGCGTACCGTCCGCCATTGGAACTGACGCGTGTGGGCCAGTTCACACCCAAGGCCCAGCGGCAGACGTCTATTTCATGCGTGCCGTTGTTGAGCGCTTCGCCCGTGCCATAAAGCCAGCGCCAATGCCAGTCGTAATGGACGAGATTGTCAATAAATGGACGGCGCGGAGCGGGCCCTTGCCAGAGATCAAAATCCAACCATGCCGGCACGGGCGCTGGTTTGCCGTGGCCAATGGACAGACGATGATTCGCATACCAACCTTTGCCAAAATAAGTTTTGCCGATGAGCCCCGCGTGAATTTGCGGAATGATCTCGCGCATGTGCGCGGATGAACGGCGTTGCGCGCCCATTTGCACGACGCGCCGATATCTATTCACCGCTTGCAACAACAATTCGCCTTCATACGGATTCTGGCTGCAAGGTTTTTCCACATAAACGTGCTTGCCGGCAGCCATGGCTATGATCGCCATCGGTGCATGCCAGTGGTCAGGCGTTGCGATGGTCACAACATCCACTGTTTTATCGTCCAGCACTTTGCGGAAGTCTTTCAGTCCTTTCGGTGCTGCTGTTTGCTTTTTGGCAGCTTCTTTAATTCCTTTGGCGATGGCGCGATCATCCACGTCGCAGATGTAAACAATTTCAGTGCCTTGAATATTGCCAAGACAATCAATATGTGCCAGGCCGCGGCCATTTGTGCCAATTACTGCCGCGGTGATTCTGTCATTTGCTCCAATCTTCCTGACTGAAGTGGAGGCGGTTTGTGAATCTGCTTTGGCAAGCGAACCAAGATAACCCGCCATCCCCAGGCCCATGCCAGCCGCACCTGACCGCTTTAGAAAACGCCGACGATTGATGGGATCATTGTTTTTCATAGTGGAATGCTCAATTAGAATAAGTGGTCGTTCATAGAGCCTAAGAAAATTCGTCAGATAAGTTTAGGCGCCATTTCCGAGGGCGGAAAACTCGCTGGGTCCGAACCCAGTCTTTCAGCGGACGTGTTGCCCATTTGAAGTTCAAAAGTGCCGCCGTTGATGACCATTTACTTCGCAATGACGAAGTCCGCACTCTGGGAGCTTCTGCAAAACAGTAGAAACTTTTGCAATCAAAGCTGCCGAATAGCTGCTAACATCGCTTTCTACGAACAAGTTGTTAAGAGGCACTCAAGTTGAAGATCGCACTCGGCTCATCGCCTCTTAACCTGACAATGCCCTTCGATTGTTTCCGATGGAGTGAAACTTGAAGCAACCCATCTCACGCCGGACATTTCTGAAGGCTACGGCTTTCGCTGGCGCCGTGGCAAGCGTTGGCCCATTTCCGTCACTTGCATTTGCGGCTGATCGGCCGTTGCAGACCCGTCCTTCATGGATCGATCGGCCCATGCGCTGGGCGCAGCTCACGTTGGTCGAAGACGATCCAGGCAAGTTTGATCTGCAGTTCTGGCTCGACTATTTCAAACACACACACTCAGACGCCGTCTGTCTCAGTGCTGGCGGCTGCGTGGCCTTCTATCCCACGAAGATTCCCTTTCATCATCGCAGTGCCTGGCTGGGCGATTCTGATCCGTTTGGAGAATTGGTCAAAGGATGTCGCCAACTGAACATGGTTGTCGTCGCCCGCACCGATCCGCATGCGACCTACGACGACGTGCAGGCAGCGCACCCAGATTGGATCGCAGTCGATGCAAGCGGAACCAAGCGCCGCCACTGGGCTTCGCCGGAGATGTGGGTTACCTGCGGGCTTGGCCCTTACAACTTCGAGTTCATGACCGAAGTGAAGAAAGAGATCATGTCACGCTACCTGGTCGATGCGATCTTCATCAATCGCTGGGACGGCTCTGGCATGTGCTACTGCGAGCACTGTCGGAAGAAATTCAAAGACGCCAGCGGTTTAGATCTGCCACGCACAAGCAATCCGCAGGACCAGTCGCGGCGCGCCTACATTCTCTGGCGGCAGCAGCGTCTGTTTGATCTCTGGCAGTTGTGGGACAACGAGGTGCGTAAGATCAATCCGGACAGTTGCGTCATTCCCAACACCGGAGGTGGCGCCACCAGTTCGTTGGACATGAAACGCATTGGCGAAATGTCGGAAATGCTCGTCGCGGATCGACAGGCCCGACGAGGCCTCGCCGCGCCATGGATGAATGGCAAGAGCGCCAAAGAGTTTCGCGCGACCATGGGGCGCAAACCGGTCATCGGGCTTTTCAGCGTTGGAGTCGAAGAACCAGAGCGCTGGAAGGATTCGGTGCAGAGCGAAGCCGAGATTCGTGTTTGGGTGGCTGAAGGGATCGCCAATGGCATGCGGCCGTGGTTCTCGAAGTTCTCCGGGGTGCTGCACGACGAGCGCTGGCTGAAGGCGGTAGACGAGATCTATCAGTGGCATTACCGCGCCGATAAATATCTGCGCAACGTTGCGCCCCTCGCGCGCGTCGCCATGGTTTACTCGCAACAGACGGGTTGGTTCTACGTAAACGAGCGAATGCCACTCGAGGACCACGCGTTAGGCTGGTATCAGGCGCTGATCGAAGCGCGCATTCCATTTGAGATGGTGCATGATCGGTTGCTCGACGCAGAACAGCTCGCGCAGTTCAAGACTCTAATCCTTCCTAATATTGCTGCGCTCTCCTATCAGCAGTGCGATCGACTGCGGGCGTTCGTCAAGCGCGGGGGCAGCATCGTCGCGACTTATGAGACCTCACTCTACGACGAGTGGGGCATGAAGAGGACAGACTTCGGATTGGGCGATCTGTTTGGTTGCTCTTTCAAAGGCAAAGTCGAAGGCCCAATGCAAAACTCTTATTTGCGTTTGGAGCACGAAGCTGCACCAGGTCATCCAATGCTGAAGGGACTCGAAGACGCGCCCCGGATCATCAACGGTGTCTGGCGGTTGGAAGTCGAGCCGCGAGAGCAGTTCGCCAATACGCCGCTCACGCTACTTCCTTCTTATCCCGATCTGCCGATGGAAAAAGTCTATCCGCGGGTGGTGAAGACCGACAAGTCGCAGTTGTTTCTGCGTGAGTATGGCGCCGGACGCGTTGTCTATTTTCCGTGGGACATCGATCGCACCTTCTGGGAGGTCCTTAGTGTTGACCACCTCAAACTTCTGCGCAACGCCGTGGAATGGGCCACCAACGAAGAGCCCGCGGTCACCGTTACGGGCCCTGGCGTTCTCGACGTTACTGTCTGGCGGCAGAAGGACTCGATGACGGTGCACCTGGTTAACCTCACTAACCCGATGATGATGAAGGGTCCCCTGCGCGAGTTGATTTCGATCGGGCCGCAAACGGTCCGCGTCCGACTTCCTGAAGGTCGGCAGCCACGAAAAGTCCGCCTCCTCGCCGCCGTCGAGGCCCCACTCACCGAGGTGTCCCGGCAATATTTGTCAGTCAAGGTGGCTTCAATTCTCGATCATGAAGTCGTCGCGATTGATTTGTAGCGCCAATTGAAGTTCGGCGGCGTTAGGGATGTCGAGATTCCTCCTCAACTGGTTGTTGGTTGAAAAGAGCAAAGAACAGCAGTTTAAGCAGGTGGCCCAGAAGTGAATATCCGTTGGAATTGGCTTGCCATCCTGACGCCCTGAGGTGTATACAAGGCGATCTTCCTCGCTTACTAAATACGAATATCTCGACCTGTTAGGTCACGATCCCAACTTTGTGAACTTGACTGTGGGAGCGCGAAGATTCGGAATTGCAGCGACACTTGTTGTACTGCGTGCAGTGTCGGCTGCGTTCTTCATCGGGCGAGAGTAGCGATTTCTTCATCCCCCGCTTTTATCAACCAACGCTTGGAAAATCTTCTCGTTCTTCAGAATGGGCTGGCTGCACGCCATAACGCGGTGGCCCACAAACTCGAGTGTCATCCAAGCACTCTCACAGAAGTTAGGGATCAGGTCGGCATACTCAAGTTCAACTCAGCAATTTGGAACTTGTGAACAGAGTGCCGGCCACTGCCGGTTCTGGCACGCGAGTTTGAAGCTGTTACGCGCTAGCTTAAAGCTCTCAACAATGTCTCCTACCTCCCTAAGGTCATAAGCAGCCCAACATCCAGAAAGGTAAATCCATGGCTATTAGTTCAGATTTGGTTGAAACTTGGCTGAATTTCCTCCTGGCCAACGCGGTCAATAACGCGTTGACGTTGGGCCTTGGCGATGATCTTGGAGGCGAAGTCATTCACGTCAGTAGCGCCATTCCGCAGGCACTGAACCTGTCCATCGCGAATAAGCTAACCGACGAAATCCTAATTGTGGGCCAACCGGGGCCGGCTTCATCTTCCAACTATCACTTTTGCATTCAGTTCGCTAACAACCAGTGTTTCTTACCGCCCCCGCCTCTCACGGTAACAACGCCAGGGTGGCTCATGAGCGCTCCAGTCAAGCAGGAGGGCGATTTTATCAAGAACATTTATCTGCTAAGCACGGAGACTATTACCCTGAAAGCTGCTTCTGCAGCAGGCGAAAGCTCAACCAAGGTCGGTTTGCAATATATCGAAGCCACGCTGGCGAGCGCCGGCGTTGACGTGCTCACGGTGTTCGTGAGCGTCGGCCAAAACGTGATCGCGAAACTGACACCAAATGATCAGCCTGTCTCAGGAACCGAGACCCTGCATCTCGGCACATTCACAGATGCCAGCGCTCCGACTCCACTGATTGCTACGTTAGTGCAACCAAAGACCATCCTCGACGACGGCACCGAGCGGGACCTGTTGCTGAGGTTGGTAAATACTTCTCCCGATCCGGTCCCATTTCTTCGTCCACCCCAACCCGGCGGCTTAACACCGACCGCGATTGAGCTGAGCATCGATCTTGACCCGGCTGCTGCCTGGGCGTTGTGCAAAAAGGATGAAGCCGATTTGATTCACGTGACTCCACCTACCAATTGGTCAGGAGATGGAGGTCACGTTGGGACGAGACAAAAGACGTGGATATTCCACCCGAAATATGACGCGACGACGAGAATCGACCCCAACTCGGCGCTCGAGTTTCCGATCTCCGGCGTTAAGACAACGCTGCCTCCGGGTTTTGCCAATCTCTATGTCACCTTAAGAGAATTTCCGAACTATGGAACGCAGAGTCTCGTCACGCAGATCGAGAAGTCGCCTTTGATCTATAACGACGGGCTCAACTCCGGTTTGCTAACCCAAGGGACGGCCGGGGCCAATCACGGACTGGCAATCAATGGAACCACAAGCGTTGCTCTACTCCGGGTGGATCAGTTGGGCGCCGGCCTCTGCGCTCGTTTCAAAGGCGCTGGCGGCGTAAAGATCGATGACGATCTCGACGTTGGCGGTGATGTGCGATTAAACGACCGCACTCTATGGCTTCGAACGGGTGAGGATAAGAACAATGGCATCGGCTGGCACGGAAAGGACAAACCCTTTGCCAAGCAGTCCGTAGACGGGCCAGTTGTCTTTGGCCACGAGGGCGGAGCGTTAGCCTCAACTAATAACGGAGAAAGAATTGCGCTTTCCTGGGACGACACCGGCAAGGTTGGTATTGGCGCCAAAGCGAAGAGCACGCTATCCGTGAGCGGCGGTGTCGCCGTTGGCGCGACTTATGCAGATACTCACGTTGCTCCTGCAAGCGGTCTACTTGTTGAAGGTAGTGTCGGCATCGGCACAACCAATCCCTCGAGCACATTATCGGTCAAGGGAGGAATGACGGTTGGTCCGACTTATGCGAATAGTGTTGCGTCGCCGGACGGATTGTTCGTAGAAGGCGCTGTCGCCATCGGGACGAAGCAGCCGGAGTGTCAGTTTCAGGTAAGGTCCAACAACTCAATTAGATTAGGGCTGGAGGGAAACGGGGGAGGGCAGTTAGTAATCGGCAACACTCAAAATGACAACACCGTACAACTAGTCGCCAGTGGCCTCAATAGTACTCCCCAAAAACATGAATCTGCAGCCTTGCTATACCTGGGAGGCTGGGCGGATGCGCAACTCCCCAAGATGAGATTGAATGCGACAGAAATCGACGTAGAAGGTACGACAAACGTCAGCGGCAAAGTGAGTGCGGAGGGCTTGGCGTTGACCGGGAAGCTCACGATCACCGGCAACCAGGATGCGAACAACGTGATACAGCTCGGGTACGGCGCTAAAGATAGACAGGAAGACGCCGGGAAGATCGCATACCGAGTATTTTCCGACGGCCTCGACATCGTCGGGGCGTCCTCCAGTATAGGCACCCGACAAGTGCATTTATGGGACGATGTATACATTCACGGCAATTTTTGGATGCTGTACAAGCATGGAGACGGTAGCGGGCCGTTTTGGTGTCAGATGTCCACCAAGCAGGGCTATGTTAACGACCAAAACTGGGATTATGCGGTTTTCAATAACCTCTCCGATGCTCGGTTGAAGACGAAT
>DATFRK010000849.1:0-5201 GCA_035263325.1 Pyrinomonadaceae bacterium
TGCGATCTTTTACTCGTTGTATATCCTCTCGAATCGTTTCATAGCGAGGCAGACTAAGCAGCGCTTTCATTACGTTTTCAATGGCGTCGGGCTTCTGTTTCTTATCCACATCGTCTTCCGGATGTTCGGGTGAGGGCTCGATGTAAATCAATTTACGATCTACTGGAACATCGGCATTCCGATTCATCAGTGTTTCAGTGGCGTAAGAAAATGGTTTGTTGTCGAGGTAGCCACCGTCACCAAACGCGCGTTGGGGAAACGGGACGGTCGAAACGCCGCGCGGGTCGAGATAATCACGATAGAATCGCTGCCAAACGTCGCTTGACGATCGACTGGATAAGTTGCGACTAAAGCCGGGAAGCACTTCGAGTAGGGAATCCATGTCCGCCAGCGTCATGGGCTCGAAAGCGAAGGGAAACGACGACGTGCAGCGAGCGGCGTAGGCGAGAAACGGATTGTAATTTACGTGAAAGTCGTTGCGTGTGTCCTCGCCACTCACGTCCTTTGAGGAGTAGACGAAGTGCAGGACATTACGATAGCGACGTTCATAGACCAACGCGTCGGAGAGACGGATCGGTAACACCACCCCTTGCAAATCAGTTGAAGTCACATAGAGATCCAGTTCGTCGACCAGCGGGGACAGTTGAGACTCCGATCTCGGGGCGCAGGATTTATCCATATCCTCAAACGCCTTCAGCAACTGGTAAAACATGCGTTCGCTATTTAGCAATGAGCTAGGTGGGTCTTGCAGCGACAGCGGTTTTTCAATGGATCTCTTGTCGTTGATCAGCAGATCAATGTCGCCCTGCTGGATCCACAGATCGTGCAGCTGGTCCATGTTTTGTCCGTTCGCCAGGGCCTTCGCCAGAAAAATGCCATTGATGCCGCCGGCGGAAGTGCCTGACAAGATATCGACGACAAATCGAGTAGGCGGGATTACGGTCGGATCTTTGCTGCCCTCATCCATTTCTTTCTGCTGCTCGTCAGACATTTCGCCGTTTTCTGACGCCAGCAAGTAGCTGACCTTGCGATAGACACGTTCGGTGCCGGATGGCGGGGTTGTCGGATTCCTGGCCGTAGCTCGCACGAGCCGCAGCAGTTCCTGGGCGATGCCGTTGATGTAAATGGCTAACGAAACACCGCCGTACATGACGACCGCAAAACGAACTTCGTGGGTGTAGTTTGCAGATCCGGGAGAAGCCATGTGAGCCTCCGCTGAGCAGGAAGAAATTGAAGACTAGCGAGTGCTGGAAAATTCCGGAGTCGGAGACGAGGAAAATAACTCCGACGGCATGCTTTTAAACTGCCGCACAATATTGGCGTTTTCTGGGAATGTCAACTTGGATATTGCTGATTGCCGACTGTCGCTTAGCCAAAGGTTGTTTTTGCCGCTTCACTGATGAAAGCGATCAATAGGCAATGTCTAGTCCGATATTTTGGACCATACCCTGGAAAAACTTTTCCTGCCCGGCGGCCTGATTTTTAGTGGCCTTAGAGTTGACCTTCAGGTACCATGCTCAATCGTTAACTCCATCTGGTGAGTTCTAACACTCACTCCTCGTCAGACTTCGTTCCTTTACGCGTCGAGTTGTGCCTCATGGTAACGACGACGCAAGGTCAACAATCCTGAAAAAGGCTAGTTTTGCCAGGGCCTGAAGGACAAACCCCGACGATTTCCTCAACTGCATGCGAACCAAAATCGATTAGATCTGGAGGTGCAAAGCTTTGGACCTGAAAGCCCTTGATACCGCTATCGCCATGATTATCGTGTTGTTGGTGTTGAGCCTCGTGGTGCAATCGATTCAGTCTGTAATCAAGAAGTGGTTCAAGATGAAATCGCGCTCCGCCTTTGATTCACTCACCGATCTACTCAACTACATCGATAAGACCGGCGAAACGCGCTCAGCGGAGAAATTGGTGGAGGAGATTCAAGGCGAGCTAAAGAAGCTTGGTCGAGTGTCGTTGATTTTAAAGAATCCCGTGGTCGACTCGATCACCAAGGACGATCTGCTGAAGATCCTCGACCGCATTAACGCCGGTTCCCTGAAGGACAGCGTTGACGTTTGGTACGACACCGTGATGCAGAGTTTTGAGGAACGCTACATGCGACACATGAAGAGCGTGGCCATTGTTATTTCGGTAGTGGTCGTGATCTTTCTGAACGCGAACTTTTTTCAGATCTACACCAACATCTCGACCAACGATGTCTTGCGTAACGCGATCATCGCCAAGCAAAGCGAAATTCAGGATCGCGTGCGCATTCAGCCGGTGAATCCGACTGGCGGGACAGAGACGCCAGATGTCGTCGAGCAACAGTTGAAAGCCGAACTCAAGCAGCTGCAAACAACTTTAGACGAATCGACCACCTTTGGCTTGCAGCCATTCAAATGGGGCCAGGTGAAGGACTTTTTTGCGGGTACAGGCGCATGGGCCGGACACACTAACGAGCGGTTTTCTTACTTGATCAAGTCCTTGAGTGGTTGGGCCATCATGATCATGCTCTTAAGTGTAGGCGCGCCGTTCTGGCAAGACGCACTGGAATCACTGTTTGGCGTCAAGAACCTGTTGCAGAAGAAAGCAGCCCCTAGACCTGGAGAAGAAGATAGTAGCGGGCAATAAGAGCCCCAGTTCATTGCAGATTTATCCTGAGGAGAAAGACCAAAATGGCTACACCAAAAACAACCGTCATCAAGCTTAAGGTAAACTTTGAGTTGAACACCCCGAATGGCCTGCGCCGTGTAGTTTTCGGACTGGAGAAGGACACGGACCCGACAAACATCGTCACCTGGACCATTCATTTTCAGTTGTTTGAGAGGACCAAGAAAACAGATCCCTTCGGCGACGCTATAGTCACGTTGGATGTGGAAGTCGATCAGGCTTTGAACTCGAAAGCCGACAAGGCTTCCAAGGGTCTGACACCTGGTCAAAGTGCACACGCGTTGGGGCCGGCAGCTGACGATGCGAAGGCAGCCGAGGATGGTGAAATCGACCAGTCTGACGCTGAAGACACGATTCAAAACACACTGAAGAAGAAGTAGTACCGGCTATTCGCGATCAGGTGATTTGTTAGCTGCGGCGTCGGCTGCGAGCAGAGTTACGGTGTGTCCAGCCGACTTGTTAGCAGCGGCTGCCACCATTCAACTGAAGTCGGTGGTCTCACGTGCTTGCTTACCTTTTGCAGTAGGTCGAAATTGAAGGACCACGCCACTGAAATTGGTGGTATCGCAAGAGTCTCTTTCCCTACCACCCTTATCGTTCTGCTTACCCTGGTCCAATTGTGTCTTGGTCAAGATCGAGCGGCAATCGAACGCACCGAACTAGGAAATCTGCAAAACTATTACGTTACCCTCGACCCTCACTACGGAAAAGTGGTCGCCGATCTGCCCCAGCTAAAGACTGCTCTAAACGATCTCAAGACTGCTCTAACTGAAGCGCAAACTGCTCATCCGAATCTGCAGGAAAATATTTCGCCTTGCGTCAGGGCTGTTGACGTGGCGATCCGGCGTACAGAATCAGCGTTGCGTGACACTGAACAGGCGCAATACGGAAATGTCCGCGCGCTGCTTTCAGCTTCAGCTGAGCAGGATGAGAATCGCCTGGCCAAGGTGCTGGCCTGCGTCGCCGATCTAAACCGCGCGCTTGCTGCTGGTGCAGACAATTTTCCCGCCGCCAACGCTTTGGCGCGAATCACCACTCACATGGAACAGGAGTTTGCGCAGATCGACGAGGACCTCGCACAGAAGAAGGCCAGGTCGGTTCTGCAAAAGGTAATGACCGAGCCGAGCCGTGGTGACCCTGGTTCATGCGAGAACATCGATTTCGAGCAGGCAGGATTTGTAGTGCGAGAGATTCGCATCCAAGATCCGTTTCTATTTTTACCGTGGGTCCGGGCGCGCGAGAAGCGCGCCCAGGATCAAATCGAGACACTGCTGAAAGACAAACCGTTTACCTTCCGGGCAGCCGCTGATCAAGCACTGGAAATAATCGAGCGGGAAAATTTTCTTCCGGACACTAGCGATAAGCGAGTCAAGTTGCGGGTAGAAATCGTCGGTGTGCAGAATTGTGTGGGCGGCAAACTCGATCTCGTCTATCGCATCTACTCGACCCAGATCACTCCTGTTCTAAGTGGCTCGCCCGAGTCGCGTGTGCAGGAAAAGGTTGCGCCGCAGACTCCCGCCGGGCAAAGCACGGTGGTGATTCGCGAAGCGAGCCCCTTCAGTTTCAAGCCGCTTGCCGGCTACGACCAGGCCAACTTGTTTTATGCCGGGGGGAGATTGGAAATAACTCCCCGACGCCAGCTCCCGTTCACCTCATTGTTGTTACAAGGATGGGGCTCCTCGAAAATGCACACTGTTTCAGCGGCACTCTATGGGTCGTTTGACAGATCGGAGGGCTCAACCGATGCGTCAAAGTGGCTGGCCCATGGTGAGTGGTGGCTGAATTTTGAAAACTTTGCCCTGCCCACGGGAACCGGACAGATCAAGGGAACCCATCTCGCGGCCAGTTTTTCCGGCACCTCAAAGCCATTAGCCGGCGGCAACGTCACCTTAAAATTTGGTGGCCTACTGGAAGGAGGAAACAGGCAGAGTGACGTGCAAGGAATTGTCCTGTCGCCCGAGACGGTTCCCAGTGAGAGCTTTGGCACCTTGAAGTTGTACGCGGGTGTCGATTCTCGCCTGCGGCATCAGGTCTTGTCCGCCGCCTACGGTCTTGAACTTGGTTCGATTGGACCAGCGGCAAGGATCGACTGGCAAAAACATATCTTTGATCTCACTCATGAGTTCTGGTATCCGATTGGGGATCATCATCTGCTGGATCTCGAGTCGCATTTGAGCTTCGGTAAGATCAGTGTCTCGGGTCAAATTCCGTTAGCGGAGAGGTTCTTCGGCGGCAATAACGAAGAGTGGTTCATTCCGGGTGACACCTGGCAAATCAGGGCCAACCCGGTGATCCGGGCGATCCCCGGTAACAAGTTCTTTCGCACCGCGGAAGGCGCTGGGGGCAATGAGTTCTTCAGTTACAACCTGACTACTGCTTATGCGGTTTGGCGAAAAGCCCTGGTGCCACCGGAACTCACCCAGGATCCTGACTTCAAATCGGAACTGGATGGAGCCATCACCACGGTGACGAGTACGCTACAAAACTACTACGCCTCCAAAGACGCCCGCTACGCGACGGTTGTTGATCGTCTGCCGGGGTTG
>DATFRK010000850.1:0-16613 GCA_035263325.1 Pyrinomonadaceae bacterium
CTTGCACCGTGGAGTCTCACGTTTGCCGCTACTCAAGAACTGAAGCAGAACCCTGGATGCCATGGCCTTGTGCCATGGAGCCTCACGTTGATTTCTGGACCTATTTTAAGTCCTATAAAGAACGTGAAGCTCCACGGCGCAAGGCCGTGGCATCTCTATGAACCCTCGTCATCCTTTTCGTAGCAGCAATCGTGAGGGTCCATGGCACAAGGCCATGGCATCAAAAATACAAAGCACAAAGCACCAAGTACAAAGCACAAAGCACCAAGTACAAAGCACGACAGACAAAGTACGAACCCAACCCCTTACCTCACAACCCTGATCCCGGTCACGGGATGAATTTCCCAGGCCGTTGCGCGCCAGTTACCCGGGTTGTGAGCCGTCGTGTTCTCTGATTGATCGGCGTGCCCTACATCGAAATATAACCAGCCCTCGAATTCACACCAGTGGCCCACCAGCTCCGCTTGTAGAGCGTGCTCAGACCAGTCTATTGCTTCTGTCGTGGCCCACTCCCGTAAGTTTGGCGTGACTTCAAGCACAACCTGTTCGTTTTTCGGGGCGCCCTTTCGGTTTGCCACCAGGATGTGAATGTCGCGGCGACAGGGGTTCCAACAGTTTGTTGCTTCAGGTTTTGCATAGGCCACGTCAATAACTTCGCCCTGGATTTTCGCGGCATGATCGGCGGACCAGCGAGTGGTATCGTCACCCGGCTTCAGTAACTGATCGAGGGTAACACTCGCATCGAAGTCGATTGGCTGGGGAAATGTTGTTCGATTCTTCAAGCGGTGTTGCTGTCGAGCGTTGCGGGTTAAAGCAATCCCCGCGTTCGGACAATTCCACGCTAGTGTCACCCACGCAACGAGAAGAGCTATAAGGACCCCTAAGAGGAAGACCGTCCGCTTCAGCATCAGTTATCGTCCCGGACCGCCATAGAGCGCGCAGCAGCAATTTCCTCCATTATCCGGCCCCTGCCGGCGGGCCGGAACGCAACTCGAGTCGTTCCAGGGTGCCCGTGAAAACGAAGGGCGCTTCATATGCTCCGACTGGTGAGGCAGTGTCTTCGCCGACGTCGAATGTTTCTTCGAATGCATAAGCCCGTGGTACCGTATGGGCCAAGCGGGCCTCGTCCACGATCTTGCCATTGACTACTAGGCTGACAGTTGCGCCCTTTCCCAAACCACCGCCGTCGTAAGCAAAGCGAAGCTCGATTACCGACTTGCCGGCTGGCAACGGATCCTTTGCCGCGATGGTCGTAACTTCTCTGCGAAAATAATTGTACGTGTAAGTCGGACGCCCATCCTTGAGGTAGAGTGCATAGCCTGAAGACACACCACCTTCGGCAACGATCACGCCCTCGGCTCCACCTGCGGGAATATCTACATAAGCTGTGAACGAATGACTGCGATTGCGTGTGCCCGGAGCGAGCGCATCGTAGAGCAGCATTGCTCCGGGATAAAAAGTGTAGAACGCTCGACCTCCAGGTGGTGGTGGGTTCAGATGTTGGCGCCCACTCACTCGTGGATCAATCGGAAAGACTTTGTTCCGCTCACCTTCGACCTGGAAGAGTTTCTTAAGTTCTTCTAGTCGCCCGGGATTTACTTGCGCAAGATCCTTTGCCTCTGAATAGTCTTCGTTCAGGTTGTATAGCTCCCAGGGTGGCGACGGAGTATCAGCGGTTAAAGTATAGCCCCAGGGCAACAGCGCCGTTCGTTGAGCAGCGATCCACCCGTTGTGATAGATCGACACGTTACCGTGCATCTCGAAATACTGTGTGGTGCGATACTCCGGCGCAGCTGAATTAGCCAGTGTATTCAGAAAACTTATTCCGTCCATCGGCTGTTGTATAACGCCGTTCACCGTTGCCGGTTGGGCTACACCCGCAGCTTCGAGAACTGTCGGCAACACATCAATCACGTGCACATACTGCGAGCGTATTCCGCCTGTGTCGCGTATGTGACCGGGCCATGAGACAACCATTGGATCACGAGTACCACCGAGATGCGAACCAAATCGCTTACCCCATTGAAATGGAGTGTTGCCCGCCCAGGCCCAACCGGCCGGATACTGGGCATTAGAAAGTGGACCCCCGATCGTATCCAGGCGCGACAGGATCTCACTCGGAGTGGATTGGATACCGTTAACCTGCTCCATCATGTTGTCGGTGCCGCTAAGGTTCCCTTCCATGCTGGCGCCGTTATCGCCCGGGATATATACGATCAACGTGTTGTCCAGCTGGCCTGTTTGCCGGAAGGCGTCGATCACGCGGCCGACTTCATAGTCGGTTTGGGCCATAAAACCGGCAAACACTTCCATCAGTCGCGACGCAACCTTCTTCTGATCGCTGTTCAATGAATCCCAGGCGGGCAATTCCGTGGGTCGTGGAGTGAGGACAGTGTTTTGTGGAATGACTCCGAGCTTCTTCTGGCGTTCGCATACGAGTTTGCGATACTCGTCCCAACCCATATCAAACTGGCCCTTGAACTTATCAATCCAGGCTTGCGGCGCTTGCATGGGAGAGTGAGTCGCGCCCGTCGCGTAGTACATGAAGAGTGGCCGATCTGGCGCCAACGCCTTTTGTTGCAGAATCCACGTCCGCGCATGGTTCGCGAGATCTTCATTCAACGTGAAGTCACGCTCACGGCCGCGAGGTGCGACCATCCGCACGGGAGTTGTTCCTTCGGTAAGTTCGGGATGCCATTGGTCTGTTTGGGCCCCAATGAATCCGTAGAAGTAGTCGAAACCTTGGCGCGTAGGCCAATGGTCGAATGGGCCGGCAAGGGTTGTCTCAGCGTCTGGAATCAGATGCCATTTGCCGATGCTGGCAGTCGCGTAACCATTCTGGCGCAGGATTTCAGATACAAACGCTGCTGACTTGGGAATTGATCCTGAGTAACCGGGGTTGTTGTTGGACCAATTAACGATTGTCCCCATGCCGACTGCATGGTGGTTCCGTCCAGTCAGCAGTGACGCGCGCGTGGGAGAACAGAGGGCGGCGACGTGAAAGCGTGTGTATCGCAACCCATTCGCGGCGAGCGTATCGAGAGTGGGAGTGGGAATGAGTCCGCCAAAGGTTGCGGTCTGTCCGTAACCAGCGTCGTCGAGCAGGATGATGAGTACATTCGGCCGCTGAGTGATCTGGGCCACGGCGCGTCGCGGCAGGTACAGCAGCTTCGACAAGACCAACGCTGCCGCAACTAAGAACCCTGCCAGTAAGAATATGCTTCGCTTCCGTAATCTTCGCATTGTTCTTCTGAGAGACTTTTTACGCCAACACGTTCAGTGTAAAACCTCGAGCCGTCCCTGGCCCATCTGCAACGACTGAGTCAACGACGACAGGGCAATGTTCTAAACTTCTCCCTTTGGAGTCGAGGTCTAAATTTAAGCGAGGCACCCTTCGATTGACCAGCAAGGAAGGTCCGGGCCAAACGTTAGACTCCTCCTTCATCAGCCAAGCGAAACGTTCTTGCGAAAGATTTCTTATTCTCGGAAATGTCAGAGCATCTCGAGAGGGAGCTTTCGTTCAGGTGGCGGGAAGACCGCATCCAGTTCTTCCAGATCGCGGTCAGTAAGTTGAATGTCGTGGGCAGCGCGATTTTCACGAATGTGATCGGGCCGGCTCGCTTTGGGAATCGCTATCACCTCCGACCACCTAAGCAGCCACGCGATAGCAATCTGTTGAGGTGTCGCATGGTGTTGTGAGGCGACCGCCTTGGTAGCTGAGTGAGAAAACATCTGCTCTTGCTCGGTAGGTTTATGGCCAACCGGAGAATATGCCATGAGTGGAATGCGGTGCTTTTGACACCAGGGCATCAGATCCCACTCAGGTCCGCGATGGGTTAGGTTGTAGAGCACCTGATTAGTAACAATCTCGTCACCTCCGGGTAGCATCAACGCTTCCTCCATGTCAGCAAGATCAAAGTTGCTCACGCCATAGTCACGGATTCGTCCTGTCTGTTTTAGTAGTCGGAATGCTTCGAGAGTTTCTGCTAACGGCACGTTGCCGCGCCAGTGCAACAGGTAGAGATCGATGTAGTCAGTTTTGAGCCGAGCAAGACTTCGGGCGCAGGCCTCGACTGCTCCTCGTCGGGTCGCGTTATGCGGATAAACCTTCGTCACCACAAAAGCCTCTTCACGCCGACCAGCAATTGCCTCGCCAACAACTTCTTCCGCTCCACCCTCCCCGTACATCTCGGCCGTATCGATGAGAGTCATCCCGAGATCCAACCCTAAACGGAGCGCGCTGACTTCCGTCTGACGCTGGGACTGGTCCTCGCCCATGCGCCAGGTTCCCTGACCGAGCACGGGGATTGCCCTGCCAGATGGTAGCAGCGTGGTTCTGACATTCGCTGTGCTGTTAGGCTTTGTGTTCATGTGTCAACTGGCTTACTTCATTCTTTGACATAGTAAGACAGCAACCGTTGCGGAGTTGTTCATTATTTCTTTACTTTTGGGCGACCCAGTCTCTTTCTCTGTGCTAAGATTTGGCCCTTAGCCCACTCTGACAATCTAACTGAGGCGCGCGCAACCAATGTCGTTTCGATCTGTTTTCATCGCGATCGTGATCGGATTTGCGTTGCTGGTTGCTGCCTTCATGATTAACCGGCAGCGTCCTAAAGTCGAAACCGACCAACCGAATGCTTCGCTGGTGCGCGCGACTGGTAAGTGCGCCGAGTGTCACCTCCGTCAGCAATACTCAGTAGTCCATGAATATGAGATGAGTCGCCACGGAGAAAAGGGGATTACCTGTCTCGACTGTCACCAACCCGCGCCCAATCAAAAAGGCAAAGACCACAACGGCTTTACCATTACCGCGCAAATGACTGCGGGCAATTGCCGTAGTTGTCATGAGGGTGTGTACCAGGAGTTTCAACGGAGCCGCCACGCTGCGGTTTCCTGGTCTGCGGTTTATGGCGCCGAGGGACTATCAGCCGAACAAGTTTCATTTGCCGAACAATACCAGCCCGGTTATGCCAATCGTCCACCACATCCATTCGTTAAACTCGAAGGGATGTCAGCGATGGTCAGCGGCTGCGCCCAGTGTCACAGCGTCGGCAAACCCAATGACGATGGCACCATTGGCACGTGCACTGCCTGTCACACACGGCACACCAGCTCAGTCGAAATCGCTCGCTTACCGCGCACCTGTGGTCAGTGTCATATGGGACCAGATCACTCGCAGATCGAAATCTATGAAGAGTCGCGTCACGGGGTCCTGTTTGAAGCCCAGCGCGAGCAACTAAACCTGAGAGCCGCGCCAGGTTCCTTAACCACTCGCGACATGTTCGTGCCGACATGCGCGACCTGTCATATGAGTGGCATCAACGGATTGAAGGTCACACACGATCCTTCGGAGCGGCTCTCCTGGTACCTGGCGGATGCAATCTCGAAGCGCCGGCAAAATTACCTGCAAGCGCAGAACAACATGAAGCAGGTATGTTCGCAGTGTCACGCATCTACGATAGTAAACCGGGTGTTTTCTCAGGCTGAACAGGTAGTGGCGGACACGAACGCCAAGGTACAGGTTGCCAGAGACATTGTCGACGGTTTACGCAATGACAATTTATTAACCGGACCGCCCTTCTCGAATCCAATCGACTTCATCTATTTCGATCTCTGGCACTATGACGGACGCACTGCAAAACACGGCGCTTTCATGGGTGGATCTGATTTTGTTCAGTGGCATGGCAACTACCCGATCATGACCAGGACGGTAGAACTGAAAGCGCGCGCTGCAGAATTGCGCAAAGGCCATGGCAGTACTCAATCACCTGCGGGAACGAATCAACCGGGCACGAAGTAGTGCGCTGGGCCAACGCTGGGCCAATGACCCGGGCCTTTGGGTCGAGGCATTCGTGCTTATCAACCTGGCCTTCCTGGCGTTAGACATTTACCTCGCCCATTCGACAAACGAATTCAGGCGACGTTCGGAATACATCCCGCTCTACTACTCGCTGATTGCTCCAGTCGTTCTGCTTGCGGGTCTGATCGCCCGCGAGCGTTTTGGCTATCTCACGGTTTGGCGCGATCTGGGTTATCTAGTTGGTTGGCTCGCCATCCTCATCGGTCTCACCGGTGTCATTTTGCATCTCGACAGTCGTTTCTTTTATGACAATACGTTGAAGAGTCTTACCTACGCCGCGCCTTTCGCCGCGCCGCTGGCCTACACCGGCCTGGGACTGCTGTTGCTCGCAAACAGAATGGTGCGAGTCGACAGTTCGGAATGGGCTTACTGGATTCTGCTGATGGCCGTAGGAGGATTTCTTGGTAATTTCGTCTTCAGCCTTACGGACCATGCGGTTAATGGTTTCTTTCGACCAATTGAGTGGTTACCGGTTGCGAGCAGCGCTTTTGCGGTTAGTTTTCTGTTGGTGCCTTTTTTTGTGAAGGTTGAGCGCCGCTACTTGCTGCTGTGTGCGGCAATTCTGATCCTGCAAGCGTTTGTCGGTGTGCTCGGTGCTGTCTTGCATCTTTTGGCTGACTTTGAAGGTCCATCCAGCAGGATGTTTGAAAACATCGTTCACGGTGCGCCACCTTTTGCCCCCCTACTGTTTCCTAACCTGGTGCTGTTGAGTCTTATTGCGCTGTGGGTCCTGCGTTTACATGTGGCGCCGCCGGAGCCTGATGGTTTGACGTGATCCGTCCTTTACCTTCAGCAGGACCGACTAATAATCTAACCGACTAATAATCTGCCGGTCCAAAACTCTTATGTGCTCTGTGGTTCCTCAACCACTCCTCCTCCTTGACCGCGGCTCGGCCGCTTCCCTTGCGGAAAGGCTCCGCCTTTCCGTAGCACTCGAGAAAAATTCTGCGGCTATGCCGCCGAGGCGCAGCCTCAGGCTCTCAAGGAGATCGCGGAAAGCCAGAGGCTTTCCGCAATGAGAGCGGCGCAGCCGCGCGTTCCTCTCAATCACTTCAGAAACTAAGTTTTTTACACGCGTTTGTAGCGCGCTGCTAACAGTCCCGTCGCGGCGGTGAGGTCGATATCTGCGATCAGCAGACCTTCTTCACCGTATGGTTGAAACGAGAGCAATGAGCCATCGGGTTGGACCACTGCGGAAGTGGTTGGCGAACCCTTACTGGCATAGTTAACCGTGGCAAAGTAGCACGTGTTCTCTGCTGCTCGACACAAACAAGCTTTCTCGTGAAAAGAGTTTGCCGGGTCTGCGAAGCTCGTAGGCGTGTGACTGCCGGGCTCTGCTTGATGGAACTGTGGATGAAAGACGATCTGCGCTCCCTGGCGCACGGCCCAACGAACTGTTTCCGGGTAACGCCAACCCTCGTGACAGATCACGATCCCGAATTTCACACCATTGGCGACGAACACCTGGCGTCCTACGCCGGGCGAATAGAGATCGTCTTCTGATGGATCAAGTTGGACCTTATCCTGAAACCCGGCCATCGTTCCATCCGAGTTAATGACCAGGGCAGTAGCCAACAGCCTATCCGCGACGATTCGTTCCGTGCCGAGTATCACTGCCACCTTAGCCTGGGCCGCGGCTGCGGCTATCCTGGACCAGGCCCGCTCCAGAAAGTTCGGATCAGGCGGAGAAACTTCCTTATTTGGCGCCCTGTAGCCCGGAACAAAGCACTCCGGAAAGCAGACAATGGCAGCATGTTGTCTTGCAGCGTCGGCAATTGCGACCTCGGCCAACTGGATTGATTCTTCAGCGCTGGTGGGAAATCTCAGGTTTGCGAGTGCGATTCGAATTGCAGTCATAATTGATTGTCGTTATCGCGAGTTGCTGGTGCTGCCGTCTTGAAACTCCATCGTGCCATCGTTGACGCGACCGTAACGCATCATTGAAAGATCTTTCACGTAATTCTGGTGCAGGCGCCAGGGCGTTTTCGACCCCTGGCGCGGCAGTGTGGGCAGGGCGCGCACGACGTAACCCGAGGTGAAATCGATGACGGGCTCTGACCCGAGGTCCGCGTCGTTTACGCGCGGCGTGCAGATCGTATAACCGTGCTGGTCCATGTGGTTCAACAGCCGGCACACATATTCTGAAGTGAGATCACACTTCAAGGTCCACGAGGCATTAGTGTAGCCAATGGCAAATGCAAGATTCGGTATATCGCTGAACATCATTCCCTTGTAGACGAGCGTTTTCGGCAAGTCCATGGGCGCACCGTCCACCACCAACGGCATGCCGCTGATGAGCTTCATCACCAGCCCGGTCGCCGTTACGATGATGTCGGCCGGCAGTTGTTGACCAGACTTGAGCCTGAGACCATCCTCGGTGAAAGTCTCAACCTGGTCCGTCACCACTGAGGCCCGGCCTTCACGTATTGCCTGGAAGAGGTCCGCGTCCGCAGCGAAACACAGGCGCTGATCCCAGGGATTGTACCGCGGCGTGAAATGCCTCGGGTCGTATCCCTCGCCTAATTGACGACTAACTCCCTTGGCCACCATTCGCTTGAAAAGCTCGGGCCGCTTGCGCGCAAGATCGTAGAAGAAAGTTCCGAGCATCACGTTCTTCCAGCGCGCGAGCATGTACGCGGCTCGGTCGGGCAGGCAACGGCGCAGCAAGTTCGCCACTTTGTCCTGTACTGGTCGGGTGACGATGTAGCTCGGTGAACGTTGGAGCATGGTGACGTGCGCTGCACGCTCCGCGATGGCCGGCACAAGGGTGATGGCCGTCGCTCCGCTACCGATCACCACGACGCGCTTACCTGTGTAGTCAAGGGTCTCGGGCCACTTCTGCGGATGCACCATCGTCCCGCGAAACTGGGCAACACCGGGCCAGCTGGGTGTATACCCATTTTCGTAATCGTAGTAACCGGTGCAGGCGAAGAGGAAGTTGCACGTTAGTTGGACCATCGGGTTGTTGGCCTTCGCCGCCAAACCGCCAACTTGCCCACCAGCGGAGTCCCCGTCTCGCGTCCCCAGGTCGACCTCGACTGTCCAGCGCGCGTCGGCTGATGACCACGACGCACGACGGACGCGGTGGTTATATCGAATAGCCTTGTCAACACCGTACTCAACGGCGGTGTCGCGGATGTAGCTGAGGATCGAAGGACCGTCGGCGATTGCCTTGGGATCACGCCAGGGACGGAAGCGGTAGCCGAGCGTGTACATGTCCGAGTCGGAGCGAACGCCCGGGTAGCGAAATAGATCCCAGGTGCCTCCGCTCACACTCCTGCCTTCGAGGATGACGAAAGTCCTCTTGGGACATTCCATCTTAAGATGGCAGGCAGCGCCAATCCCCGACAGCCCGGCCCCCACAATTATGACGTCGACATGATCCACAGATTTACGCAGATTACGCAGATTTCTAACTGCAATCAATTATTCTATACAGTCAAACCAGAATCTGCGTAATCGGTGGACGGTTTTTTCCTTGGCTGTAATTCGGAAGAAAGTCTAAACTGCACGCCATGTTAAACGACTTCTCCTACGCGTTTCGGACGCTGCGCAAGAGTCCCATATTCACCATCACAGTCGTGGTCACCATCGCCCTCGCTATCGGTGCCAGCACCGCCATCTTCAGCGTCACTAACGGCGTACTACTACGAAAACTTCCTTACAAGGATCCAGAACGACTGGTCCTGGCTTGCAGCGATATGCAGAAACGGAATGTCAAAGACTTTCCCGTGTCTAATGTGGATTTTCTCGATCTGCGTAACGGCGCCAAAAACACTTTTGAGGATTTCGCTTCCGTCAATACCTTTCGCCTCACTCTTCCCGGGTTGGACGGCACGCCCGAGCGTGTCCGCGTGGCCGCGGTGTCAACAAATTTCTTTCAAATGATGGGCGGTTCAATCGTCGCGGGCCGAGACTTTCAGGACTCTGATGGCACTCCACAGCCCCCTCCGCCAGTGGCCCCAACTGGTCCTGCTCCTGCACCTGCTCCTAACCGTGCTCCTGCTGCTGCCCCTGCTGCCCCTGCTGCCGCTGCTGCTGCACCTGCTGCTAACGCGCCGCCGCCACTGCCGACCATGGCCATCTTGAGCAACGAATACTTTCAACAACGATTTGGTGGCGATCGCTCGGTAATTGGCAAACCACTGCCCGTGTCGGCCGCGTTTGGACCACCGCCAACCATCGTAGGTGTGCTGAGCCCCGGATTTGAACTGTTGTTCCCGCCGCAGGTGAATGTGGAACAGTTTCCCAGTGTCTGGATTGCCGCGCGCATTCCCTACGACGTCGCCAACCGCAACAACGTGCAGTGGCGTGTCATCGGGCGGATGAAGCAAGGAGTCGCGCTCGGACAAGCCCAGGCCGAAGCGGAGACAGTGGCCCAAAAAATTCGTGACGAAGACACTATCGCCCGCACTGCCGGTCAATATTTCCGCCTGGTGCCGATGAAGCAGCACCTTGTCGACCAAGTGCGACCAGCAATCCTTGCGCTCATGGGTGCAGTCATCTTTTTGTTACTGATTGCGTGTGCGAACGTGGCGAACTTGATGTTGGTGCGAGCATCGTCGCGCGAACGAGAGCTGGCCGTGCGGGCCGCGTTGGGTGCTGGTTGGTGGCAGTTAGTGCGGCAAACACTCGCCGAGGCGATCGTCATTGCCGCTGTTGGCACGGTCATCGGGGTAGGGCTGGCCTATTTAGGTATTCGTCAGCTACTCGTCGTTGCACCGGCAAATTTACCGCGCTTGAATGCGGTGGGGATCGATGGCTGGGTATTGGCGTTTTCAGTATTGGCAGGATTGTTGTCGGCCTTGCTGTTTGGCGTAGTTCCGGCGTTGCGCACTGCGAAACCAAACCTGATGGATACCTTACGCGCGGCCGGACGCAGCGGTGCCCTTGGCGCTGCCGGGCTGCGTAATGCCGTGGTGGTAGTCGAGGTGGCGCTGGCCTTTGTCCTGCTGATTGGTTCGGGGTTGATGTTTCGCACTTTCGTGAACATTCAACGCGTCAACCTGGGCTTTGACCCGAAGGGCCTGCTGACGTTTCAACTGCTCGGCAACGTTGGTCAGACACCTCAGGAAAGAGATAACTTCAAACGCCAGCTGCGCGAGCAACTCAACGCGATTCCTGGAGTGCACAGTGTTACTGCGTCATTTCCCTTGCCGCTCGCCGGCGGGTTTAGTCCGGTGCGCTGGGGTGGGGAAGAGGCGCTCAACGATGCGAGCAAGTTTCAAGCTGCCGATCTCCAAATCGTCCTGCCCGGTTACTTCGAAGCGATGGGCACGAGATTGCTTGCCGGACGAACCTTTACGCAAGAGGACAGCGCCCCCGACCGGAACCTGCTCATAGTCGATCAAGCGCTCGCGGCGAAGGCTTTTCCCAACGAGCCGGCGGTGGGCAAGCGCATTCTGTTTCGCGTGCGCACACCGGAGGCGCAGTGGGGAGAGATCATTGGGGTGGTGGCTCATCAACGCAACTCATCTCTGATCGAACCGGGCCGCGAACAACTGTACGTTACCGACGGCTACTTGAATCACCAGGCCGCTTCCTGGTGGGCGCTGCGGACTGATGGTGATCCAGCCGGCCTTGCCGGCACAGTCCGTGAAGTGGTGCGCAAACAAGGCAAGGAGACGTTTATTAACCAGCTGCAGCCGATGGACTCACTGGTGGTCGTGGCCCAGGCCCAGACCCGGTTTTCACTCTTGCTCATCGGGGTGTTCTCAACGATCGCCGCACTGCTTGCCGGCGTGGGTTTGTACGGCGTACTGGCTACTTCTGTCCGTCAGCGCACAGCGGAGATTGGAGTGCGGATGGCCCTGGGCGCCGCGCCGTCGCGCATCTTTCGCTTGATGGTAGGCAAAGGTCTCTACTTGAGCTTGATTGGAATTGCGATCGGTGTGCTTGCGTCCTTTGCCTTTACGCGCATCCTGGCGAGCATGCTGGTCGAGGTGAAGCCAACGGATCCGGTTACCTTCGTCTCGGTCGCAGCACTATTTTTGATTATTGCTTTCCTGGCTTCGTGGCTTCCCGCTCTTCGCGCCGCGGGCTTAGATCCAACCACGGCCCTGCGGAATGAGTAGTGTGAAATGCGCTGTCACTTATCCACAGATTACACAGATTAAAGACCTAGACAATGGCGGGTGAGTGATGCATGCGCCATTACTTTTCTTACAATCGCATCCTCTACGTTGGGTAGTTATCCCAGTCGACTGGTTTTTACTTCCTTCTAATAGCGATCCTCATTGCTTAGCTTTAATCTGTGTAATCGGCGTAATCTGTGGATGTTCGACTGTTTCGGCGCAATCAATCGACGAGGGTGAAACTTCGCGAGCGTGACAGGGTCGTAGGCCCTTCGCCGACGGTAATCTTCAACTCGTAACTGCCCGCCGGTATTTTGTCGACCGGCAAGGCCGCGACGAACTGGCTCCGACCTAACGCATCACCATCCGGTAACTGGCCTGGTAGTTGGACCAACGCTTTACCTTGAGTTAGCAGTTCAATCGTTACCTTTGGCTTGGCAGCGCTACCGGCAGGCAGATACACCGTAAAAAAGAAGGGTATCTGCTTGAGTGATCGCTGCATCGGCTCACCGAGGTTTGGGCTCACGATCATACTGGCCAGACGGAATGGGTTGGTCTTATCACCTTCTGCAGAACTTACAGGCTCTGCTCGCTTTAAAAGTACAACGTCACTCAGGTGTAATTTACTCGCGTCGCCAGCAGAAACCTCGAGTGCGGTGGTGCGTACACTTGCATGACCTTTCGGTGCGTCGTAGGCAATAGTTTCGAGTGTGTAGCTGTCGGGCGGCAGGTTTGGCTCCCTATAGAAGAGAATTCTCTCTTTCTTTAAATCCTCAATCTTGTCGCTGGGCCCAGTCAGTTTGTAGTGATCACTCAATTTAGTAACCACTCTCCCCGATTGATCCTTCACCAACGTGACGATAGAGAAATCAGTGTCGTACAACTTCTTTGCCTGGTCGGCGTGGATAGTGAAGGCCGAAATCGGCACATCAACCATGATCGGAGCCAGTCCGATTCGTTCTCGATCTGGGAAGCTGAAACCGGCAGCAAGGAAAGGAAATGAGTCAGGCTTCTGCTTATTCTCCAACAATGCGAGCGCCGGGGCTTCGTAAGAAAGTACCGGTGAGCCAAACGATCCCTTGATTGCGTAGTACCCTTTGCGACTCTGCACGTTGAGTCCAGAGCGTTTTAGTTTGACCTCGATTTTGCGAAAGTGTCCGTCGTACTTCTGATTGTTTGAGCTATAACTCAACAGGTAATAAGAGTGCAGGTCCTCATCAACTTGTTGCAGCCGGCCTTTGAGGTCATTGGAATCGGTGATGAGAAACCCACCGGTTTGATTAGCAAGTTGGCTCAAACCGCTGTCCGGGTTTTGTCGCAGGATATCTTCGTTCCGTTCCAACTCCTTGGTCATCGGGCCGTTAGGATCTGAAGTGCTTCCCAATTGGGCCATACGCATTTCACTGCGTGAGTTGATCTCTTTTCGCGTCTCGGCCGTTTTGCTTTCAGTTCTGAGACCAGCGACATCTACGGAATAGAAACTGACATTACCGCGATTCGCTTCATTAATTACTGAGCGAAAAGCCTCCATGACGTTGTTGGGCAGAACCAGTCCTTCCGAGAAAAAGATTACGGCCTTGCGTCCAGGTGCAGCTCGCAGTGCAGCGGCAATGTGCAATAGACCTTGCGCGGTTGCGTTGCCCTGCTGATCGCGTTGCATCTCTTCATAAAACTCCAGGCCTTTCAATAGCATATCGGCGGTTGGCGCGATGGACTCGGTGCCGGGGCTGGGTTGTGTTCGCCCCTGGTTCACGGCCATCAGATCGGTGGTTACCGTTGTCCGCAAGTTGCGAGTTTGCTCGTTGTTTGATGAAAAAGCTGACGGGGCAGTGGTGCCGACCTTTTCAATACCTGCTTTGACTTGCTGGGTGTCGTAGGTAAATGGCTGCAGCGTAACCACTGAAAGGTCTGTGAGAAACACGCCGCACAACTCGTTCTTCTTGACGCTCTCACCGAGGTAATTGAGCGCAGCGTCTCGGGCCCGTATCCGCGACTCAGGTGAAAGTCGATCAAACACAAGGGCCACGGCACTCACTCCGGCTGCTTCAGTACGATCGTCAGGCTTCTTCGGTTCGCTCGGAGCGGCAGGATTTCCAGTAGTAGGAGCAGGCTTATTGACATCGCCCGCGGCAGCTGCCGACGACACAAAGCGGAAAGAGTTTATTTCTTGCCTGACCCCGTCTTCATAGACTTCAAAATCCGCCTGCGTGAGGTCCTTGATTAGCTTCCCTTTCTTATCTCTCACAACTACATCAAAGGGTACCTCGTCTTTGCTGATCACAATCTTGTCTGGAGTCTGTGGCTCTGCGGGACGTTGGGTTTGGGCAAGAGTGGTAATGAGCGTGCCGACGATGCAGGCCAGGCCCAGGCAGGCGATACCAAATCGAGTGAGCAATAAGCGGCGCATAGGACCACCTTTCCGGTTAGTTGTGCTTAGTGAGAAACGTTTGAGGTAATGCCAGTCAGCGCAGTATAACCTTTTAATGGAGTTAAGAACTACTCATTGCCCATGTATTAGGGTTAGAATGGCGGCGTCCCAGAGCCACGCCTGGTTGGAATCAGTTTTTACTCTGAAATAATGAAACGACTCATCCTCGTCTCCTTCATTTTCGTCCTTATTTGTGCCGCAGCAACTCACGCCCAGCCGGGTAAAGCCGCCAAATCGGAAAGAAGAGTGGCCCTGGTAATCGGCAACAGCAGCTATGCTTCCTCCCCTTTGAAGAATCCCGTCAATGACGCCCACGACATCGGTCAGGCCTTGCGCGGCCTGGGCTTCGACGTAATTGATAGGGAGAACGTAGGTCAGAACGATATGAAGCGCGCGATCCGCGAGTTTGGCTCGAAGACTAAGAATAGTGACGTCGCTCTCTTCTACTACGCGGGCCACGCCGTTCAAGTCAACGGTGAGAACTACTTGATACCCGTGGGCGCCACCATTGAAAAGGAAGAAGAGGTCGAGTACGAAAGTGTTGACGTGGGCTTCGTGCTCGCGCAAATGACCAATGCCGGAAGTAAGACAAACATCGTGATCTTAGACGCGTGCCGCAACGACCCGTTCGCGCGCTCATTTAGATCGGCAACTCGCGGATTGGCATTGATGAATGCGCCGGGCGGGACTTTGATCGCCTATGCGACGGCGCCTGGTTCAGTTGCCAGCGATGGGAATGGGCGGAATGGACTTTACACGCAAGAGCTGTTGCAAAACCTGCGCACTCCGGGCCTGGATGTGGAAGAAGTATTCAAGCGTGTCCGCATCGCCGTGCGGGAAAAAACTCAAGGTGCGCAAACCCCCTGGGAGTCGTCGTCGCTGGTGGGCAGCTTCCACTTCACCCAACCAAATGTGCAAGTCATTTTTGAAGAGCATTTTGATAACAACGATCGGGGCTGGCTTCAGTTTTCGAATAACGATGGGTCGTTCAGTGTCAGCGATGGTGGTTTTGTGATGGACTCAAAGAGCACCGGCTGGTGGGTGGCGACAAAGCCGGTAGCGATCAATCAACAGGATGACTTCAAGATCGAATGCAGTGTAACCCACGTGTCTGGGCCGAATAATTTTGGCTTCGGTCTGATGTGGGGAGTTAAAGACAAAAGCTACAATTATTTTATTATCTCGGCTGACGGACAATTCTCTGTGGCGAGGGTTACGGAAGGAGTAACCAATCGGGTAGTGCCCTGGGCAATTCCTAATTCAATCAACCGCTTTAGTGCGACCAATAAACTAACGATCGAAAAGAAAGGTAATGAGCTGCACTTTTTTGTCAACGACACCTTCGCGGCTAAGATTGAGTTTCAACCCTTCTTTGGCGATCGAGTAGGGTTTGTTCTTTGGAATAAGCAGAAGATAATTTTTGACGACCTAGTTGTTACGACGCAGCGGTAACTTCCGCGAATTATCTGATTTCAACTCTTCGGGCTAACCTTGGCAACCTTTGCGTCTTCTTAATAACTCTCCGCGCCACCTCTGCGTCACCGCGTCTCTGCGGTAGAGTTCACCTTTCGCTTCAACGCCACCGCAAGAGTCACAGAGGCGCGGAGACAGCGCAGAGAGATCCAAAACGAGATTGTGCGAGGCTTCAATACGCTCATTCTTTCCAAGCTAGAAGGACTGTGTGAAAAATCGAATTTTTTCCTTCTTGGTTTTGTTCGTGATATTTGGTGTGATTTCGTGGACCGTAATGAGGGCCAATCCACGAAATCACACGAACCAACACGAACAACACGGAGTCAAGTAACCGGATTTTTGACACATCTCTGAAGCACGGGATGAATGAGAGAGTTGAGTTCTGACAAAGGATTTGAAGTCTGAGGATACTCAACCCCAGTTCACTTCACTCCTTCCAATGCACTGTGGTCCAGTACTGCGGATCAAACAGTTTTGGATCCAGCGGCACATCACCACGAAGCTCGGAGTACTTTTCGGTCGTCACCACCTTGCCATCAACCATGAAGATCACTTCCGGGGCCATCCAGCCACCACCAAGTTTCTGATATTTATTGAACTGCGTCTCCTGCGTCTGCGTCCCATCTTTACCTCCGGGACGAAGCATCCTGACAAAGTAGAGGTTCTGCTGATCGATCCAGAATTGCGGCGCATGCAGGTCGCCCGCTTTCGCGCCCACCACGTAGACCGGCCGTCCCTGCCATGTATCTTCTCTGAATTGTGACAGATCAAATTTCAG
>DATFRK010000851.1:0-3489 GCA_035263325.1 Pyrinomonadaceae bacterium
TCTTTCTTGTTGGGCAAGCCGAGATGCTCCTTGGGCGTGACGTAACAAAGCATCGCAGTACCAAACCAGCCAATCATCGCCGCGCCAATGGCCGAAGTGATGTGATCGTAGCCCGGAGCGATGTCCGTAGTCAGTGGGCCAAGGGTGTAGAACGGCGCTTCATGACAAGTCGCCAGTTGCTTGTCCATGTTCTCCTTGATCAAGTGCATTGGCACGTGACCTGGTCCTTCGATCATTACCTGGCAATCGTCTTCCCAGGCGATCTTTGTTAATTCGCCGAGCGTCTCAAGCTCCGCAAACTGCGCTTCGTCGTTCGCGTCGGCAATTGAACCGGGCCGCAGTCCATCACCGAGGGAGAACGAGACGTCGTAGGCCGCCATGATCTCGCAGATTTCACGGAAGCGAGTGTAAAGGAAACTCTCCTCGTGATGGGCCAAACACCACTTGGCCATGATCGAACCGCCGCGACTCACTATGCCGGTGGTGCGTTTGGCTGTTAGCGGAATGTAAGGAAGACGAACGCCGGCATGGATCGTGAAGTAGTCGACTCCCTGCTCGGCCTGTTCAATCAAGGTGTCGCGAAAGATTTCCCAGCTGAGTTCCTCAGCCTTGCCCCCAACTTTCTCCAGCGCCTGGTAGATCGGTACGGTGCCAATCGGCACAGGCGAGTTGCGAATGATCCATTCTCGGGTGGCGTGAATGTTCTTTCCGGTCGAGAGGTCCATTACTGTGTCTGAGCCGCAGCGAATGGCCCAACGCATCTTGTCGACCTCTTCATCTATTGAGGACGCTACCGCAGAGTTGCCGATGTTGGCATTAATCTTCACCAGGAAATTTCGCCCAATAATCATCGGCTCAGACTCCGGGTGATTGATGTTCGCGGGAATGATTGCCCGACCGCGAGCGACTTCGTCGCGCACGAACTCCGGTGTCACGTGACGCGGGATTGAGGCGCCAAAGGGTTGACCAGCGTGCTGGTGATCGAGTGAAGAGCGATCGTGCGAAAGGGGCGCCGCATCTCTGCCCTCTAATGAGCGGCCCAGGTTTTCGCGAATGGCAATGAACTCCATCTCGGGAGTGATGATGCCCTGGCGCGCGTAGTGCAACTGGGTGACGCAAGCTCCCGACTTTGCTCTTAACGGTGAACGACGCATCGCGGGAAAGTCTTCCAGTTTACCAATGTCTTTTACTCGTGCTTTCTCCGCGGCTTGAAACGTGAGATACCCATCATCGATAGGCTGTAGTTCCCGTCCCTCGTATTCCGCAACGTCTCCGCGCGTCAGGATCCAGTCACGACGCAACTGCGGCAGCCCTTCGCGAACGTCGCAGTGAGCATCCGGATCTCCCCACGGCCCACTCGTATCGTAGACCCGCACGGGCGCATTCTCACTCAGCTGGCCATTGAAATCACGCGTGGGACTCTGCTGTATTTCCCGAAACGGTACGCGCACTCCCTGCCCCGTGCCAGATAAATATACGCGGAGTGAATTCGGTAGCTGAGTTTGTTCGGTTTCAGTCGGTTTCATTGCTGCACTCATTGACGACTCCTTACTGTTCGTCACGAAAAAACCGCTCCACCCTCCGGAAGGATGGAACGGTCGATACGTGCCTGTTTCTCCCTTCGACGGTGTTAACCGTATCAGGTTCAAGGGGTCTCTGGGATTCTTGATTTTAGATTTTAGAGTTTAGATTGTAGGTTATGGCGTCCAACATCGTACAACTTACCAATAACGCGCCAATCGAAAATCAAAAATTCCCAGACTCTCAGCTTTGCAGCTCCCCCGAAAACTTATCAAGTTGTACCGCACAGTCTACTACATTGGCCGCAAGTTTGCCGCTCACAGTTCACCACGTATAATCAAAAGCTCGGATTCCAACCTGCTTAGTACTCCGGAGATAATAATGATGCTACGACGCCTGCTTGCAGTCTCCCTGATTCTTTCTTTGTTTTCACTACCCGTCCTGGCGCAAACCGCGCTGACGCCGCAACCATCCGCCAACGGTGACGAACTGCTCAAGCAGATTCGTAACGAGGCCTTGGGACGTTCCCAAATCATGAAGACGATGCACATGCTGACGGACGTTTATGGTCCGCGCCTGACGGGATCACCAAACCATAAGCGTGCTGCTGAGTGGGCCGTCAAACAGATGACCTCCTGGGGCTTGAGCAACGCCCATCTTGAACCGTGGAACTTTGGGCATCCAGGGTGGTTGAACGAGCGGCTGACAGCTCATCTGATTTCGCCGGTTAAGGATCCGCTCGTTTGTGAAGTGCTCGCCTGGACTCCGAGTACGAAAGGTACCGTGACTGCCAGCGCTATTCAGTTGGTTCTTCCTGAACGTCCCACCCAGGATCAATTGACGTCATTTTTCGCCGGACAAAATGCACGAATCCGTGGCCGCATCGTCCTGATTGGCAAGCAAACATTAGTGCCCGTGAACTTGAACCCGCAGCCAAAGCGGATCACCGATGAACAGGCAGAACGAAGGTTTGGTCCAAACCCCCAACCATTCAACTTTCCCGGACCTTCACCAACTCCTACTCCCGCGCCAGGTGCGCCAAAACCTTTGACCCCAGCGCAAATTCAGGAACAACTCGACACCTTCTTAAAAGAGAACGGGGCGCTGATTCGCGTAAACGATGCGGGCCGGGAGTTTCGTCAAATTCGCGCCTTCAACAACCGTACTTTCGACGTCGATCGAGTTATTCCGACAGTAGTGATGAGCAATGAAGACTTTGGTCGTATCACTCGCATCCTCGCTGATGGCACTGATGTGAAGTTGGAGTTCAATATCGTCAATCAGGTGTATCCCGAAGGCACCACTTCTTACAACACCATTGCAGAAATTCCGGGCACTGACAAAGCCGACGAAGTAATCATGCTGGGTGGCCATCTTGATTCGTGGCACGCTGCCACCGGGGCCACCGACAACGCGATTGGCTGCGCGATCATGATGGAAGCCGCACGCATAATTAAGACGCTGGGACTGAAACCCCGGCGCACGGTGCGCGTTGCTTTGTGGAGTGGAGAAGAAGAGGGCCTGCTCGGTTCTATTGCTTACGTCAAGGAACATTTTGGATCCTTTGAGAGTCCGAAGCCCGGTTACGAAAAGTTTGGCGGCTATTTCAACATCGATTCCGGTACTGGCCGAGCGCGTGGCGCCGGTGTGTTTGGGCCTCCGGAGGCAGGAAATATAGTCCGCGAGATCCTGACGCCGTTTAAAGATGATGGCGTTGTGGGCGCGGTGAACACTCGCAGCCGCGCACTGGGCGGGTCTGATAACACCTCCTTCAACCAGGCCGGCTTACCGGGAATTGGCATGGGTCAGGATCCAATTGAGTATCAGTCCAACACCTGGCACACCAATCTCGATACTTATGAACGAATCCTGGAAGACGACGTTAAGCGTGATGCGATGGAGGTAGCCTGGGCCGTCTATCAACTCGCCACGCGTGATGATCTGTTGCCGCGTTTTGCGAAGACCGAC
>DATFRK010000852.1:0-4573 GCA_035263325.1 Pyrinomonadaceae bacterium
CCAAAGTCGGGCGGTGCTTCTCGCAACGCCTTCTGGGTTCGGTAGGCGAGCGCCGCGAGAAAGTGTCGGAGCATCTTTCGTTTGTCGTCCATCTAGTGAACTAGTCTCCGCCTCTGAGGCCAAAGCCACGATAAGTGGTGCCGTTCCAGTAGATCAAAGCGGTGGCGCCGGACTCCAGTTCCAACACTATACCGTCGCCTTTCAGTTTCGGAGTCGGACCCGCAGAGCCGCCGCCCCGGCGAATTACTCGACCTTTAGGAAACAACTTGAATGAAGAGAAGCAGTCATAAATAAGATGTTTAGCGGCCGGCTTCTGCCAGCCCGCTGGCGATCCTTGAAGCAAGGCGAGGCCAAGACAGTTGCGACCCATGGCGTCCGTTGCAGTTGGATCGAGTTCCATCCCGTTCTTTTTTCCCCACGGATCGGCACTGAGATAATGAACCTGATTTCGTTTAAGTTCGTCTCGGCCTTCCTCAATGGTAACCGCAATGGCGATGTCCGTGTTGCCATCGCCGTTAAAATCTCCGATCACATACTGATTGTCAGACGGGCTGACCTTGTTTCCCAGATGTTGCCGGACAAACTGCTTCAATTCTTCCGGGCTGATCTTGATTGCTGCCGCTGGTCGCGTGGTTTGTGATTCAGTCGCACCAGCAGCGAGAACAACTAGAAGAACTAAAAGGAACGCTCTGATCATGATTGGGCTCTTGTCCATTTGGATTTTGCGTCGCCAGCGGCGACTAGCTTATTTAACTTTCTTTGCCGGAATGTTCTGTCCGCCTTGATGCAGTACCAAATGATCGACCTGGCCCTTGTCGTCCTTTACAAAAGTAACTTGCGCATCGGTGATGGTAAGAAAGAAGTCAGTTTCTGATTCAGCAAAGAGAGGAAATTTTTGCTGTCCGGTTACTTGCAGGAACATCTTGTCGTCTTCCTTGGTAATCGAAATGGCGAGGTTGGGTGCCAACTGATACTCACCCACATAACTTTCCAGGATCTTAGAGTCTAAAGTGATTGCCTTGCGCTCGCTGGGTGGTATGTATTTGGTTAATGGATATTGGCTCTCCAGTAAATGCCGGCCAATGTCGTCGATATCGTTGGTTGAATTCGATAGTACGACGACGCCGAGATGCTTAGCTTTATTGAATCCGATAAAGGAGTGATAACCACCTGTGCCACCGTTGTGCCAGACGATCTCGGTGCCGTAGCGGGTGAGAAGATGCCAGCCCATCGCGATACTCAGATCGGGAACGCCAGTCTCTTTACGCTTCTGCTGAGTTTTTTCCAGGGTGGGGTAGAGAGCTGTCTTGGTCAAACCCATGTTTGCCGCAACAAACTTGAGCATGTCGTTCGTTGATGAGCGCAAGGCACCGGCGCCGGCCAGCGACAGCAGGTCCCAGTTCATTACCTGTTTGCCACTGGCATCGTGACCCTTGGCGAGATGAGCTTGCATCGCGGGTGTTAGTTTGACCCCAGTGTTGTCCATCCCTAATGGTTTGGCGATGCGTGACGTCACCATGGTTTCGTAATCAGATCCCGCTACAAGAGTGAGTACGTGGCCCAACAACCCCACCCCCACATTTGAGTACTCATATTTCTCGCCGATATCTCGGGTAAGAGTGTAATGCCCGAGGAATTCATATAGTTGCTCAACGGTGTAGTCCGCGAAAGGATTGTTAGGATCTTTTGGTTTGAAGTTGTCTGGCATGCGCGGTAGACCAGACGTCTGCGTTGCCAGATCAAGAAAGGTGATCTCACGCCCGTTCCTGGTGGGCACTTTAACCGTGGCGGGAAGGTACCTGGCGATGGGATCATCGAGTTTCAACTTACCACGGTCCGCCAGGTCTTCAAGGAGGATTGAGGTAAACACTTTGGTGACCGAGCCAATCTCAAAGATTGACTCGGCATTGACTTCAGTGGCACTTGTCTGGTCAGGCTTACCGAAGCTAACGATTCGTGTGCCCTTGTCACTTACTAACCCGACCACTATGCCGGGACTTTTCTTTGCTTTCTCTACTCGGTCTTGAAGGATGCTCTTAATCTCGGCATCGCTGGGTTCAGCCTGGGCAAATACAGGCGACGCCAGGCAAAGCAAAAGGAGCAGGACGACTAGTAAACGGTGGGCCAATTTGTTCATTACTCTCTCCTGGGGTTGTGAATCGTGAATCGTAAATCGTTAATCGTAAGAATCGCTAAACTAGGGGCCGCTTACTAACGGTTATCTACTCACGATACTAACGATTCACGATTCACGATTCACGATTTCGCAAGTGGCAAATTTGGATATCCATTCTCGCTGTTCCGGTGTGTCCGGAACACGACAACCCCGGGCTCGTTCGATCCTGGATAGCGCGTCGTCGATACTCATACCGTTTAGGAGCAGAACGCAAGCCGCAATGATCGTCGACCTGCCTATTCCCGCCAGGCAGTGGATCGCTACGTTGTGCCCGCCCTGGAGAAGATCTGATAGGTCATGGACGAAGTTCAAAGTCTCGCGAACGGACGAAGGAACACTGCGGTCGGTGATGGGAAATGAGCGGAAGGAAATTCCCTGGGCGAGGCAGGCCTCTTTCTCCCAGCCAAGATCAAATGCCGCTATCTCCGCTGACTCGAGCAACGAAACCACCACATCGACTCCGGATTCTTTCAGCCAGCGGACATCATCTTCAAGCCACTCACCACCAGCCAGTCGCGGCATGGTAGCAATCCGCCCTGGTCCAACTTTATCAATCCAATGAATGTTGACGGACACTTCGCTTTCTAGGGTGTTGACAGAGTCTCTACGACGAGATGGTACTGGACTGCGCTACCGACTCAAAAAATATAGCTACTGGGCAGTTATTAAGAAAGCTAGACCACCGACAATGCTTCCGGCCACGAAAGCCACAATTAGCGTGATCAGCGGGATGAAGCCTTTAAGCCCGAGCGTTTTGAAGAGATAGTAGGGTATTAGAACCAACCAGCCAACACCGACCACCATACCATCGCAGTACAACGGAGCGATTCTGTGCCTTCGATTTTCTCCCCGGATCCACCAGCCGACGGCACAGACAAACGCGGCGTTGTAGAGGACGTCAGCCAGGAACGGAAACTCAAGGCGCTGGAGATTGAAGAAAGTGTGAGACGCGTGATAGATGAAAATCAGTACCGCCAGCAGTACCAGCATGGGGGAGAACTTAGGCATTGTCGATTTTTGCTTGACCAGTTGGTTGCCCGAAATCTCTGCACCACCCAGAGCGTCTCTGCTCTGCGGTAGCGTTAAAGCGAAAGATGAACTCTACCGCAGAGACGCGGTGACGCAGAGATGGCGCAGAGAGTCTCTAGAAAGTCGCGCAGACGCAGAGGTGACGCAGAGATCAAAAACTCAAGCATCCAAAATCTCTGCTAGTTCACGAATCTTCTTAGTTGCACGCTGATCGCAAAGCCGATGGCAATGAAGGTTGCTATCAACGATGCCAGGCCTGCGCTCATCAAGGGTAAGGGCACACCGATCACAGGTGAGATACCCAGCGCCATGCCAATATTGATGAAGATCTGAAAAGCAAAACCGCCCACGATCGCCATGATGAACAACATTCCCGCGCGATCGGCCGAGCGACGAGCTCCCGTAATCAAGCGCGACAACAACACCGCATAAGCAATCAGCACCATCACGCAGCCGGCGAAACCCGCGGTTTCAGCCGTCACCGCATAAATGAAGTCAGTATGTGGTTCGGGCAAAAACTTCAAAGTGCTCTGCGAGTGCTGGACTGATGAACGCGAGCCCAGTAAGCCACCTTCACCGACTGTCAAGATTGACTGCCAGGTGTGGTAGCCGATGCGGCGCCGGTCGGCATTTTCCGGATCAAGAATGACGTTGATACGCTCCTGCTGGTACAGCTTGATCGCGCCGGTCTTGACGCCGGCCCAGTAAGCGACGGGCACCATTACGATCATGAGCAGCACGCTGGCTACTACCAGGCGCAAGCGAATAGCGGAGAGAAAAAGTACCACTGCCAGTATCGGGATGTAAGTCAAAACTGAACCAACGTCAGGTTCAAGTAAGATCAGGCCGCATGGCAACGCCAGGATCAAGCAGCCTACGATAATTTCTTTGATCGTCAATGGTCCCGAGCGGTTTTTACCGAAGTAACGCGCCAACATCATAGCCGTCGTGACCTTTACGAACTCCGACGGCTGAAACTGTCCGATGCCGGGAACTTTGATCCAGGCGCGTTGGCCATTGATCTTCAAGCCTATTCCTGGGACCAGGACCACCACCAGTAGGACCAGCCCAAATAGGTAGAACACCGGCGCGAGGTTGAGGAGCTTGCGATAATCGGTGAAGGCAATGGCCAACATCGCGACCAGTCCAATGCCCAGACCGATGAGCTGTTTGATCCAATAAGTTTCCGTCGGCTGCGCATAGCGAATTTGGAGCGTACCAAATCCCACGATGCCGATGGCCAGAAAAGTCAGCACCCAATCGAAGTCTCGCCAACTACGTTTGTGAATGATTGCTACCATGAGGTCTTGGGTCTTTGGTTTTGGGTCTTAGGCCTTGGTGGTTTTGAACTTGTTAGTTTCGAGCTTG
>DATFRK010000853.1:0-6934 GCA_035263325.1 Pyrinomonadaceae bacterium
ACATGGGCGAGGACAACAAGGTGCTGAGTTCATGCGGGAACTCTCCACTGTAACTTCCGGACGTTTTTATGAAAGTCAACTAACTGATCTGCCGCAAACGTTTTCGTTGATTGCCGAAGAATTGCGTCACCAGTATCGCCTGGGCTTTTATCCGGCTGAGATTAAGAAGGATGGCAGTGTGCATCAACTGCGGGTGAAAGTTGATGCCACGGATTTAGCGGTGAGAGCTCGCCAGCAGTATCGCGCCCAATCGGAGTAGTTTGGTCCACAGATTACACAGATTTCTTAGGTTAAACGTCGCTTGATTCACGCCCTTGGAAATCTGTGTAATCTGCGTAATCTGTGGATGCCGGTCTAATTAGTAGCCCCAACGCCAGCTAACGTTGTAGACGCGCGCCAGTTCGTCAAGATCTCCACGTAATTTGGCCCACTCCCGGTCCGCATCGCCGCGCAATCTATTTCGCCGCATGAACCGATCGATCTGCGCTCCCCGTTCGAGCACTACCTGCACATCCGCGGCCGTAGACTTGTGGTCATCAAAACGATCACGCAAGCGCTTCGTTTCGGAGTAGTAGTCTTTTACATAGGCATTGATCTCGTCCTCGCGCCGGGTGCCGTCGAGCGAGCTTTTATCCAGTGAACTATCAAGCGTGGAGCGAAACTTGTCAGACTGCTGCTCCACGTTCTTGAGTAGCCTTTCCACGTCCCGGTCGCTAATTCGATACGGGACGTCAGCTACGGGAACACCACCAGGATAGCCGGTCCAGCGCCAACTCACGTTGTAAACATTTGCCAGCTGGTCCAAGTTCGTTCTGACCACCGCCCAATCTTCCTGGGCCCGTCCGTTGAGTGGATAGCGGCGCATGAAACCTTCAATGCGCGCGGCCCGCTCCAGCACCGCCTGGACGTCTGGAGAGGTCGACTTGTGATCATCGAAACGATGTCTCAGGTTCTTGGTGGTCTCGTAGAAATCCTTCACGTACGCGTTGATTTCATCTTCACGCGAACTCCCATTCAGACGACTCTTATCGAGTGCACTGTCGAGACTCGAGCGAAATCGGTCGGATCCCTTCTCGACCCGTTTGAGTATCTGATCGACCTGTTTGTCATCCACTCGGTATGGTTGTCCGACCACTTGTCCCAGAACGAGCGAAGTGGAGGCGGCCACAACCAGTGCGAAACAACCCACAACCATCTTTGTTAAGCGAAACATATTCATCCTCACTCAATTGGAATCTGATTGCAGACAAAGTCCATAGGGTTCAGCTTGCCGGGGAGTCAGTCCGGGAGAGTTAAGTTAAGGGTAGCGTGGGGAGTAGTCCAACTGTCAAGGAGGGCTGGGCCAGTTAGACGTCCGCTGATCGAGGTCAGGGCCCTCCGAGACAGTCGGGATGCTGCCTACGGGCCAGTTGCGTCTTGAATTTTTTTGGATTAAATAGGTTGTTAGGCGCGCGGCAAAACCGAACGCCGTATTTCAACCGTATATACATAGAGGCGGAGTGTACAAGGGGAAATATGAACAACATGGTTGCTAACAATTGGACTTTCGGGACTGAGTTCTTAACCACCGACCTGGAGAACAGCGAGTCAGGATCGGAATTGAAAGCGACGTCCGCGAGTGACGACGCTTTGCTGGACGCATACTCAAGAGCGGTAATTGAAGCAGCGGAGAAGATGAGCCCGTCGGTTGTCTATATTGAAATGGGGCGAGAGGCGGAGAGATCCGGTAGCAACAACCGGCGAGCTTCGCGTGAGATGGGGGGCAGCGGTTCTGGATTTCTGTTCACGCCGGACGGGTTCATTCTCACCAACAGCCACGTTGTCCACGGCGCCAACAAGATTCAGGTCGGCTTGACAGATGGCCGGCGCATGCAAGCGGAGTTGATCGGCGACGATCCACATACTGACCTGGCCGTTATCCGGATCAATGCGTCCAATCTTGTTCCGGCACAACTCGGTGATTCACAGTCGATCCGGGTCGGCCAATTGGTCATCGCCATTGGTAACCCCTACGGCTTTCAGTACTCGGTAACCGCAGGCGTCGTCAGCGCGTTGGGAAGATCGTTGCGAGCGCAATCGGGACGCTTAATGGACGGAGTTATTCAAACTGATGCAGCACTGAACCCGGGAAACTCCGGTGGGCCGTTGGTGAACTCACGCGGAGAAGTTATTGGGGTGAACACGGCGATGATTTTGCCGGCCCAGGGAATCTGTTTCGCGACTTCGATCAACACCGCGAAGTTTGTCGCTGCCCGGCTGATTCGCGATGGAAAGGTAAGTCGCAGCTACATTGGCGTCGCAGGTCAGAACGTACCGCTGCCACGACGGATCGTTCGCTACTACCAGTTGCCGGTCGAGAGCGGTGTGTTGATTGTCTCGCATGAAAACGAAGTAACGAATCCGGCGAGTCAAGCCGGCCTTTTACCTGGCGACATAATCATCGGCTTTGACGATCAGCCAATCCGCGGGATAGACGATTTGCATAAACTGCTGACCGATGAACGCATTGGCAAAGCGGCAAAGTTAGTGGTCATTCGTGGCACCCAGAAGTTAGACCTCACTATCGTGCCGCAAGAAGCTATTTAAAACCTGACCGGTAACCGCAGGCGCTACACCTGCGGTTACTTGCTCTCGTCAAGCCGTCCTTTTGCCTCTTGAATCATCGCCTTGATTCGCGCCAAGTCATCGAGACTAAGCGTGACGAGCGTTTGCTCACAAACACCACTTGAGAGTGTTATCGCGGTGCCGCTGCGAGTTTGCCGGAAGACTCTAAGCTCCAAATCTCCTTTAGTGCGGTATCGTCCTTCGAAGCCGACCATCTTCGTCATCGTTTCATTGGCGCGGGACAGGGTGTCGATGACGCTTACAAGCGTGTCGATCTCTTCATAGTCGACGAACGCCCGATTGTCGCGTGGCTGCTGATCGCCGCCTGGCACCAGCGTGATTGTTAGACCAGCAGCGCGAGCGTTGCCGCCAACTTCTCGCATTTCGACGGCATCAACTAAGACGCCATGAAAGTCGAGTGGTTGAATCCGAGTGAATCCTTTGAACACCACAGTCCCGTACTTAGTCTCAAAGTCCTCCAGTTTCGTTCGCGGTTCGTAAGGTTCGCAGGTTGCCCGGCGCCAGAACTGCGGGCCGGGCCGTTGAGCGATCATGGTTCCGCAGCAAAGGCTTAGGAAGATCAGTGCTAGAAAGGCATTCAGACGTAGTGAAGTCATTTTAGTCACCTCGGTTTGATTGGCTAGCGATGAAGAGCTTCACACTGGCGACCAGAGTTCCCGAATGGTCCAGATTTCCAATGCCGACCACGGACTCGAGCCTGGCGCGCCTAGACTAACCTGACGGACTGATTGTTGGGAGAGAATTTGTTGATTGTTGTCACTTGTAGGTCGAAAGACAGTTCCAAAATCTTTCAAACTACTTCCTCATTCTCCCCTACCTTTTAGGCTGCTAGAATAGCCATCCCATGAATTGCCCGAGTTGCCAACAGATACTGGCTGAGAATGCGCAATTCTGTAGCAGCTGCGGTGTCGCCCTCGCCCGCGTAAACGCCGCCACGCAAATCGATATCCCCAAAACAACTGACAATTCCCACACGGCTAACACGCCCAAACACAACTCTCGCGTGGGTCAGGTCCTGGATGCAAAGTACGAACTCGTCGAGCAACTCGGTGAAGGGGGCATGGGGACGGTCTATCGAGCGCGACGCCTGCACATCGGCGACGAGGTGGCAGTAAAACTGCTGCATCCTGATCTGTTGCGACAAGAACAGGCGGTTGAGCGTTTTCGTCGCGAGGCCCGTTCAGCAGCAATGATCAGTCACCAGAACGTGGTCAGCATTCACGACTTCAGCGACGCTACAAGTACTAATTCCGAAGCTTATATCGTGATGGAGCTCGTGAAGGGCGAATCACTTGCCACTTTGCTACAACGCGAGGGACGAATGCTTCCTGCTCGCGCCGTGGCGTTGATGCAAGAGATTTGTGCAGGTGTTGGCGTCGCCCATCGACAGGGCCTGCTCCATCGTGATTTGAAGCCGGATAATGTGATCGTCACGCCAGCAAGTCATGAGGGCGAAGCTGAAAGCGCGAAGGTGGTGGATTTCGGCCTCGCAAAAGTGCGCGACATCGCGAACGCCACGGCACTCACCCACACCGGCGCGGTACTTGGTACCCTGTACTACATGTCGCCGGAACAATGTAATGGCGAGGAGTTGGACGCACGCGCAGACGTGTACAGTCTTGGGGCAATGTTCTACGAAATGCTGTCTGGACGACCGCCCTTTCGCGCCAACAATCTGGCAGGATTGATCTCAAAGCACCTCAACGAACCGCCAACTCCATTTCCCGAGGCGTTGCAGATCCCGCCGGCACTGGCGCAAGTCTGTTTTCGAGCCCTGGCTAAGAGCGCTAACCAACGCCAGCCTGATGCCATTGGTTTTGGTCGCGAACTCAAGGCGGCTATGCAAGCGTCGCAAGCCGCTTCATTAGCACCAACGATTCGCCTTGAAGCACCACCTAAAACAAAAAGTCAGGCCAACAAGTGGATCGCCGCTGGCCTCGGCGCTGTCTTTCTGTTGGTGGTAGTCGTTGCCGGAGCTGGCCTGGCAGTGAAGTTGTTGATGGACCGTAGGAGAGCCTCGGAACCGCCGGACAACTATGCCAGGCAAAGTCAGACTGCCTCAACCACTAACGCGCCTACGGCGAAATCCGAAACCGACCCAGCCAACACCATGGCCAACCTGTCCGCTACCAATCTCAAGGGCACCTGGACTGGAAGCTATGGACCATTGGGACAAACTTCCAAACTCGTCATCAACCATCAGAATGGTAACAAGCTGGATGGAGTCCTCCAGCAAGGTGCTATTCGCGTTGCCTTTCAAGGTACCGTTGACTCAAGCGGAGCAATCGTCATGAAACAGACGTCAGTATTGAGTGGCGAAGGATGGAGTTTGGGAGAAGATCACGGCAAAGTCTCCGCCGACGGGAAAACGATGTCAGGGACTGGAAAAGATTCGCTGGGCGGCTCGATTGGCATTAGTTATGAGTGGAGTTTTTCGCGTCAGTGACTTAAAGGGACGCAGCCTGTCCGATGTTCATAAAATCGGAATAAATCCGATGATTTGTAGACCTGTTTTTCAGCACCAAATTCTTGACTGAATTGGCCAACCGTGCCTATTCTCACCCATCGCAAAACTGGCAATCAGCAATAAGTAAGAGCGGTTACTTCGCGTCGCAACGTTAGTCCTGGTGCTTGCGAGGAGACAAGGGCGCGGCTTGACTGCCAGCAAGTCGGTATTCAACTCCCCACTCCGGAAGGGCGATGGTCCGTTGCCGGGCCATCTCACTTCCTAAAACTTTTTGTCTCAAAAGGAGAGCACCAAACATGCGATCGCATATGCAAGTGGGTTCTTCTGGAACTCTGCCCCAAACTCACTCTGAGTCGTCAGCTAACCGCATAAACAAACTCGTGACCGCTACCACGAAGTCGCTGAAAACTGGAACGTTGCCCATGGGCCTGTTGTTGCTAGGCGTCATGTTGGCGTTGACGGGTTGCCAACAAACCGAGGCAGGCAAAGCGGCGACCGCATCCGACAGCACCGCCAGCAAAAACACAGGAAAGATCTCAGTCAGCACGGCGTCCGAAGAAGCACGCAAGGATTTTCTTGATGGCAGAGACCTGGCTGAAAAACTTCGCATCACGGATTCCATTGAACACTTCGATAAAGCTATCGCCAAGGATCCAAACTTTGCGATTGCCGAACTCAACCGCGCGAATGTTTCACCAACCGCGAAAGAGTTTTTCGAACACCTGAAGAAGGCTGTGGCCCTGGCCGACAAGGCTTCGGACGGCGAACGGCTGTTGATTCTGGCCACGGACGCGGGCGCAAATGCCAATCCGACGAAGCAAAAGGAACTGCTTGATCAATTGGTTACTGCTTACCCGAACGACGAACGCGCCCATTTCAATCTCGGCGGCTATTACTTCGGTCAACAGGATTTCAAGCAGGCCATCGAGCATTACAAGAAAGCTACCGAACTGGCGCCAAACTATTCGCCGGCCTATAACATCCTCGGCTACGCCTATCGTCAGAACGAGGACTATGCCAATGCTGAATCAGCATTCAAGAAGTACATTGAACTGATTCCTAACGATCCGAACCCTTACGATTCTTACGCTGAGTTGCTCCTGAAAGTTGGCCGATTCGACGACTCGATTACGCAATATCAAAAAGCTTTGGCAGTCGATCCCAACTTCTTCAACTCACACCTGGGCATCGCAGCGGATTACCTCTACCAGGGCAAGGCAAGTCAGGCCCAAGCGGAGTTACAAAAAATCACCGATAAGGCTCGTAGCGATGGCGAACGACGCGCCGCACTATTTGCGCAAATGGTCGTTGCCGTTGATGGCGGAAAATTTGACCAGGCCCTGGCCGAAGTACAAAAGCAATACGACCTTGGGCAAAAGACCAGCGACGTGCCGGCGATGGTTGGCGACCTACAACTCAAGGGCAATGTGCTGCTGGCATCGGGAAAGTATGATGAGGCAAGAGCGGCTTATGAAGCTGCGCTCAAAATGAACAACGAGTCAAACTTGTCGCAGCAATTAAAAGACAATGCCGCGCTGTTTCATCACTACAATCTGGCCCGCGTGGCTATCGGCAAGAAAGATTTGGCAACCGCAAAAGCTGAGACTGCGACGTTCAAGACTGGCGCGGAAACGGCCAAGAACCCGAACTTGATAAAACAGTCGCACGAGTTGGCTGGCATGATTGCGTTGGAGGAGAAGAACTACGATACCGCCATCGCAGAACTTAACCAGTCGAATCAACAGAACCCGAACAACCTGTTCCTCCTGGGCCAGGCTTACCAGGGGAAGGGCGATCCTGCCAAAGCCAAGGATTGGTTCAAGAAGACCGCGAACTCCAATT
>DATFRK010000854.1:0-6558 GCA_035263325.1 Pyrinomonadaceae bacterium
CGTCAAGCAGCACAAAGCCGCTACTGGAATCATCGCTGCACTGTTGGTTGTGGCAGCAATAGTTGCCGCTGTTTCTTATCGGCGTGCGACGGAAACCGAAGCTGCCGCAATTGAGTCTATTGCCGTCCTTCCCTTCGTCAATCAGAACAACGACTCAAACATCGACTGGATCGCTGATGGCTTAACCGAAAGCATTATCAACGGTCTCACGCCACTGCAGAATCTTAAGGTGATTCCCCGCAGCTCAGTGTTTCGTTACAAAGGAAAGGAGATCGATCCGCTTAAAGTTGGAGATGACTTAGGCGTTAGCGCAGTTTTGACGGGGCGCATGCTACAACGCGGTGACGAGCTGGTGGTTAGCACTGAATTGATTGACGTTCGTCACAACAAACAGATCTGGGGAGATCACTACCAGCGCAAAGTTTCTGATCTGCTGGCCGTGCAAACGGAGATTGCCAAGGCGATCTCTGCAAACCTCCGACCAACCCTATCCGGCAGTGAAGCAGAAAGACAGAAAAAGCGTTATTCACAAAACTCGGAAGCGTATCAACTCTATCTCAAAGGCCGCTACCATTGGCTCAAATTCACCCCGGAAGATCACAAAAGAGCGGGGGCCTATTTCAACCAGGCCATTGCGTTAGATCCAAACTTCGCCCTGGCCTATACAGGTTTATCGGACACTTTCGGAGCATCGGCGACTAACGGATGGATTTCACCTCGGGAAGGCTATCTAAAATCAAAGCTCGCCTCGAACAGGGCCCTGGAGTTGGACGATTCACTTGCGGAAGCCCACGCGTCCGCTGGTGCCATCGCCATGCTTTATGATTACGATTGGGCTGCGGCCGAACAAGCATACAAACGGGCAATTGAGCTTAATCCAAATTACGAGATCGGATTTGAGCTCTATTCATATCTGCTTGTGGCCCTGGGAAGATTTGATGATGGAATCAAGATGGGGCAACGTGGAATCGAAGTTGCCCCAGCCTCAGTCGTACTCTCTGACGACCTTGCTCAGGCATACTACCTTGCCCGCCGATTCGACGATGCCTCTCGTCAAGCGCAAAAGTCACTTGACATGGAACCGAACCACTACGGGATTTTTGTGCTCCTTGCTCAATTGTACGAAGCACAGGGGAACCACGATGCAGCAATCGGGCAATGTCGAAAGGCAATCGATCTTGTAGGTCGTACCTCCCTGGTATTGTCGTATTTGGGCCATGCCTACGCAGAGTCTGGGCGCCGGGAGGAGGCAATAAAGATCATCGATGAACTCGTTGAACGCTCGAAGAATGAATACATTTCACCGTACGACGTGGCGATTATTTATGTGGGGCTAAGAGACAAGGAACAGGCGTTCGCCCAACTTGCGAAGGCCTACGACGATCGTGCTGGCTGGATAATTAATCTCAATGTCGACCCGGTCTTTGACCCACTCCGATCGGATCCAAGATTTATCGACTTGGTCCATCGCTTAAAACTCCGGTCGTAATTGATGGCCTCTTTATGTCTGAAGGTGTTGCTGTTGATTGGGGTGGTCTGCACCTCCCTTTCCCTTCGTTCGTCGACGACAAACGAGTTCGCTCACGTTAGGACGTTGGCGGCCCGCCCCGCTCATCAAGTCGATAAGCAAACTCGCGGTCAAGCGACCCTACCTAGATCTGGCAATCCAATCATTCCAGGTTGGTATGCCGATCCCGAAGCACACGTCTTTCACAATGAATACTGGATCTATCCAACCTACTCGGCGCGCTACGACGAGCAAGTTTTCCTTGACGCGTTTTCTTCCAAAGATCTCGTAACCTGGGAAAAACACCCGCGCATTTTTTCGAACGTTGACGCACCGTGGATCAAAAGAGCGCTCTGGGCTCCTTCCATTGTTGAAAAGGGCGGCTGGTACTACTTGTTCTTCGGCGCAAATGATATTCAGAACGATCAGCAACTGGGTGGGATCGGTGTCGCTCGAGCACGTCAACCTGGTGGCCCGTTTAAGGATTATCTGGGCAAGCCGCTAGTCGACAAGTTTCATAACGGCGCCCAACCGATCGACCAATTTGTATTCAAGGATCGCGATGGTTCTTATTACCTCATTTACGGCGGCTGGCGCCACTGCAATATTGCGAAACTGAATGACACCTTCACCGGCCTCATCCCTTTTGCCGATGGCTCAACCTTTAGAGAGATTACGCCCCAAGGTTACGTCGAAGGTGCCTTCATGTTTATTAAAGATGGAAGGTATTACTTCATGTGGTCGGAAGGCGGCTGGACTGGCCCTGATTATGCCGTGGCCTATGCTACGGGCGCGTCAGTGTTCGGACCTTTTGCACGGGTAGGAAAAATTCTCCAGCAGGACCTCTCGGTCGCCACCGGCGCCGGTCATCATTCAGTTCTCCACAAAGCAGGCTCGCCCCACTGGTACATCGTCTACCACCGCAGGCCTCTAGGAGAAGTAGATCGTAACCATCGAGTTGTTTGTATCGAGGAGATGCATTTTGCTGAAAATGGATTGATCCAACCCGTCGTGATCACAAAGCAGGGAGTGCCGCGGGAGGTGTTGCGATAAAGGAGGTCCAGCCACAAATCCGCAGAATTCCTTTGATTAGCGCCGATTTATGGAGCGATTGGCCTCCCTGCAACCGCTGGGCCATGCCTCCTGAGAAATTTTGAAAAAAGATAAGACAAAAACCTGCCGCGGCGGTGTTATCTACATGAGGGGAACGAAAACCACCTTTACAGCGTTAACAAAAGTGGAACTAAAGCGTCAACTAGAGTGAAGGTAAAGTTAGTTGCTGTTTTTAGCCGGGGAACAAATGGAGAGAGTCATGTTGCAGGTAGACGTCAAAACTTTGAATACGGTGGTTATCCTGGGTCTGCAGGGACAAGTAGTGACCGGTGATACGGATATTCTACGCAATGCCGTGCATTCACTGGCGAATACAAGCGCGGTCATACTCGATTTTGCTCGGGTAACCACGGTTGATGCTCACGGTCTCGGGGTAATGTTGGAACTACGAGCGCACACTGAAGCAAAAGGGATTCGGCTTCAACTAATGAATGTGAGTCATCCTCTTAGACGGATATTGGAGATCACGCGACTAGATTCAGTTTTCAATATCACTTCCGGAGTGGAGTTCTTCCCGGCATTTCCTTATCAACGTAAACCTTCATTGGTTGCGCTGAAGTCGTGTGCCTAAATTGACTGCGCTTGAGGCCTGCCAAAAAAACGTCGGAGGACCACCTCGCGGTTAGCCGGTGGTCATTCCTCTTCCAGCATATTTCATCACCCGCCTTTTCTTATGGACACCACCGACTTCAGTGAGTGGAGCTTAAATTTCTCCTTGGTCCTCGGCGCAGTCTCGCGGGCTATGAACGTTCCTGTTTGGTGTTAATTCGTGTGGTTTCGTGGATCGTGAGCTCTGGGTTACGTCCGATCCACGAATTCACAAGAAGACAAAACGATCCTTCCTGTCCTGAGCATCCTTGCCTTAGAATGCCCTCCATTCATCTGGACGTCTCTACACCGTTTGGCATCCGGTCACCCAGGGCGCGCTCTCTTCAAACTTCGACAGCATGAAATATCGCCACAGAGTTCTTGGCTTCTTATGCTTACTCGGCGCCATTACCTACCTTGACCGGGTAGCGATCTCCGTCGCAGGGCCACGCATGCAGGACAGCCTGCACATCAGTCCGGAAGCATGGGGCTGGGTCGTCGGTGTCTTCACGCTTTCTTACGGCATCTTCGAGATTCCCACTGGAAGGATGGGCGACCGTATTGGCGCCAGAAAAGTCCTTACCCGGGTGGTGTTGTGGTGGTCCGCGTTCACCGCGCTCACCGGAATGACTTCGAACTATTACATGCTGCTGTTGACGCGATTCTGTTTTGGCGCCGGTGAGGCCGGTGCTGTACCGAACATCGGGGTGAGTCTGTCGCGTTGGTTTCCCGCAATAGAGCGGGCCCGGGCCATGGGCTTCATTCTCATGTTTATGCAAGTTGGTGGTGCACTCGCCCCACTGGTAATTGTGCCGATCCAGCTTCGTTACGGTTGGCGCACTTCGTTCTACGTACTGGGCGTAATCGGTGTTGTTTGGTCCATCGCCTGGTATCGCTGGTATCGCGATACGCCAGCAGAAAAAGAGAGCGTGAGCCAGGCGGAGCTTGAGGAGATTGGTACCCCTTCGTTTGCGAATAACCACAAGATGCCCTGGGGCCTCGCCCTGCGTAGCGCCAACCTGCGAGCCGTCTTGCTGGTGGGTTTCGGCTACGTTTTCGCACTCTACTTTTTCATCTCCTGGTTACACACCTTCCTGGTCAAGGGTCGTGGTTTCAGCGAAGGTGATTTACTGCTCTCGATGGCTCCCGGTCTGCTGGGCGCCTGCGGCAATGTTTGCGGTGGCTTTGTGAGTGACTCGCTGGTCAGAAGGTTCGGCCTCAGGTGGGGACGTAGAAGTGTCGGGCTCATTGGTTTGGTGGTGGCGACACTTTGCACGGTCGCCACAATTCTAACTACGCAGAAGTTTGCCACTCTCCTGTTCCTGGCTTTTGTCTATGCCGGCCTTGCGTTTCAGCAAACGGTGATCGTAACCGTCGCCTTAGATATCGGCAGAAAATATGTCGGTGGAGTCATGGGTATTTTTAACAGCGTGTGCCAGGTCGGCGGTTTTCTGTTTTCAGTGTCGTTTGGTTACTTCGTCACCTGGTTTGGCAGTTATGATCTGGCTTTGATTCCGGTCGCCTGCATGCTGGGAGTGGCAACGCTGGCCTGGCTGCGGATCGATGCTACGGAGGAACTAATTCCGGAAGGACACGGTGAGGAGTCGCTTCCAGAGACTGTGATGGCGGCTGTCGGCTAAGCCCCCAACTGGTCTGTCCCATTTGAGCCTGGAGATCGAATCTGCAATATTGATGCTATGCAGGCCGATAAATGGACCGACCTGAAGGCACTCTTCCAAAAAGCCCTCGAACTTCCTCCAGAGAGGCGGGCCGAATATCTTCGGCAAGCCTGTGCCGGCGACGACTCGCTCCGGGTGGCAGCTGAATCTCTTCTCCGAGCCCACGAAAAATCCAGCAACTTTCTAGACGCCCCCGCCTACGAGGCTGTTACTCATCTATTTGCCTCTTCGCCAGAGCTAAAGCCAGGCGACAGGATCGCTCACTACGAGATTCGTGGCCTCCTCGGCAGCGGCGGCATGGGCAAGGTCTATCGCGCAGAAGATACACAGTTGAAACGCGATATCGCCATTAAAGTGCTGGCCGGCAAAACCAGTGAGCAAGACGACGCGCGCAAACGGTTCCTACGCGAGGCCAGGGCCGCGGCCGCGTTGGACCATCCGCATATCTGTGCGATTTATGAAGTCGGGGAAGACGATGGCAACAGTTATATCGCCATGCAACTGCTCGCCGGAGAAACACTCGAGTCCCGTTTAAGGAAAGATTCCCTGTCGCTTGCGGAGGCACTGACGATCGCTATCCAGATCGCCGACGCGCTCGCGACTGCTCACGCCGAGGGCATCATTCATCGCGACATCAAGCCGGCAAATTTGATCCTCACCACGAGAGGAGATGTGAAGGTCCTGGATTTCGGGCTGGCCAAGGTTAAACCAGCGCCGTTCGAATCGCTTTCGCAAGCCGAAACCACGGTACTGACCCATCCTGGGTTGCTGGTTGGCACTGTTCCCTACATGTCTCCCGAACAAGCACGCGGACAGGAAGTTGATGCCCGGAGCGATATCTGGAGTTTAGGCGTCGTGCTTTACCAGATGATTGCCCGGCACACTCCGTTCGCAGAACAGTCAAACACAGATACGTTGGCAGCCATCCTCACTAAAGAGCCACTACCGCTAAACAATTTCTCGGCTGAAATTCCGGCGGAGTTGCAACGCATCGTTGGGAAGATGCTGCGCAAGGATCGCGAGGAGCGATATCAAACAGCTAAGGATCTGTTGCTCGATCTGCAGGCGCTGCATAAGCAAGTGAGCACTGGTCCAACACTCTCAACCTCGCCTCGGGTTGAAGTGATCACTGGCCGTGAGCAAATCAAAACAGGGTTTACAAAGCATGACGCCAAGTACAAATGGCTGGCAGCATCGCTCGTACTGCTGTCGCTCGCCGCGATTGCTTTAGTGCTTTGGCGGGTTTCCAGGACGCAGCCGGCGAGTGACCAACCACGGCTCCAGAACGCAGTTCAAGTGACGACCTGGTCAGGCTTGGATTTACATCCCTCGCTCTCGCCCGACGCCAATGCCATCGCTTACAGTTCAGATCACGCCGGCAATTTTGAGATCTATGTCAAACCAATGACCCCGGGCGGCCGTGAGATTCAAATTACCAACGATGGGCAAGCAAACTTTGAACCTGCCTGGTCACCAGATGGACGCTGGCTCGCGTATTACTCGAAAAATCGCGGGGGGATTTGGATAGTCCCTTCAGCAGGGGGCAATGCCAAACAAGTTTCACAATTCGGCTCACATCCAGTGTGGTCACCCGATGGCACCTGGTTGGCATTTCAGTCAGATCCAATTACGGCACTGGGAGCACAAGCGGCCCCTTCGCAACCCCCTTCC
>DATFRK010000855.1:0-24209 GCA_035263325.1 Pyrinomonadaceae bacterium
TATTGGTTTCGTTTACAGCACATTAGGAGACTGGCAGAAATCCCTTGACTACTTCAACCAGGCACTGTTGCTGCAGAAAAACATTGATGACCGGCGTTGGGGAGAAGCCACCACTCTCACCAGCATCGGTATCGCTTATACCAACCTGGGAGCGTTACAGCCAGCCCTTGATCACCTTAACCAGGCGCTCCAACTTCATCGGGCCGTGGGCAACCGCGCCTGGGAGGTCACGACACTCAACCAGTTGGGTGTCGTCTATCGCTCGCTGGGCCAGACTGACAAGGCGCTGGAATACTTCAACTCTGCCTTACCCCTGAGCCGGACCCTGGGTAATCGCAACGTCGATGCAAACATTCTGCTGAACATTGCGCGCAGTGAACGCGCCCGTAACAACCTTACGGCCGCTCGAGAGCGGACCGAGGCTGCTATCGCCATTACGGAATCGCTCCGCACTCAGATTGTGAATCAGGACCTGCGTGCAACCTACCTGGCATCGAAGCGTGAATACTATGAGTTCTACATCGATTTGTTGATGAAGTTGGACCAGGACGAGCCGGCAGGCGGTCACGGGGCCGAGGCGTTGCAAGCGAGCGAACGCGCCCAGGCTCGCAATCTGCTGGAGACCTTAACTGAAGCACGGATCGATATTCGCCAGGGAGTCGACCCACCGTTACTCACTGAAGAGCGGAATTTGCAACAACGAATCAACGAAACCGAGTTGCGACGGGTGCGCTTGCTAAGTGGGAAACCAACTACAACGCAGACTCAAGCTATAGAAAGCGAATTAAGTTCCCTACTGACAGCGTACAGCGATCTCCAAGCGCAAATCCGCTTGCGTAGCCCCCGTTACGCAGCGCTCACGCTTCCCGTACCTTTGAACTTGCGAGACATTCAAGCGCAAGTACTTGATGACGACACCATACTGTTGGAGTACTCATTGGGTGAGACAAGGAGTTATCTCTGGGTCGTCACCCGAACGCAACTAAAGAGTTTTGTGCTACCCAAGCGTGCTGTAGTTGAAGCTACAGCCCGGCACGTCTACGAGTCATTCATTGACAGTCATAAAACAGAAGGCAGACGCGCATCCGAGTTAGCGGCCATGGAGTTAAGTCGAATGGTCCTTGCTCCGGCAGCAGAACTGTTGGACAAGAAACGTCTACTGGTTGTCGGCGATGGCGCCTTACAGTTTGTGCCGTTTGCAGCACTGGCGGTGCCGTCAGACCAAACTCGCACGTATAAACCTCTAATCTCCAGGTTTGAAGTAATCAGTTTGCCGTCTGCCTCAGTCCTGGCCCTCATACGAAAAGAGAATGCTGATCGCCAACCAGCGCCACAAGCAGTTGCCGTACTCGCGGATGCTGTCTTTCAACGCAACGACTCACGCTTCAACCAGGGGCATCTCAAGGCCCATCTCGATCCAACGCCGTCAGGCGAGGGTCTGCCAAGGGATCTGCTACGTTCGGCCGAAGAGTTTGGCCTCCTAAACTTCCCCCGCTTGCCTTTCAGCCGGCAGGAAGCAGAAGACATCGTGGCCCAGGCAGGCGCAAACAGAAGCTTTAAGGCGCTCGATTTCGCAGCGAGTCGCGAGACAGTCTTTAATGAGAACATCAGGCGTTACCGCATTGTTCATTTTGCCACTCACGGATTACTGAATAGTCAACATCCCGAACTTTCCGGCGTTGTCCTCTCTCTCTTTGACGAACAGGGACGACCAATCGACGGATTCTTGCGGGCGCATGAAACCTATAACCTGAAATTGAACGCCGACCTGGTGGTGCTCTCCGGCTGCCGCACCGCCCTGGGTAAACAGATCAGAGGCGAGGGATTGGTCGGCCTAACCAGGGGCTTCATGTACGCGGGTGCAAAGAGCGTAGTTGCGAGTCTTTGGGACGTCCGAGACGAGGCCACTTCGGAGTTAATGCGCCGCTTCTATGAAAAGATGTTCAAAGACGGGTTGAGGCCGGCGGCAGCGTTGCGCGCCGCTCAAGTTTCGATGTGGAGTGAAAAACGTTGGGAACCGCCCTACCACTGGGCGGGATTCGTGCTTCAGGGTGAGTGGAAATAGGTGGGGGCCTATGGTCCTATGCTCGTGGTGCCAAAGTTCACCGACGAGGAAATAAATGTTCTACCGGCCAACACCTCTTTTACCGCTAGCAAAAGGTCGGTACCGATCCTCGATTTAATGACATAGCCCGAGGCCCCATTACGAAACGAGGCTCGCACAAAGTCCAAGTCCTCATGAATGGTCAAAATTATTACCTTGCTTGCTGACCCGGCGTCTTTAAGCTGAGCGGAGGCCTCCAGTCCGTTCACAAAAGGCATAGAGATATCCACCAGGCACAAATCTGGTTTCAGATCTACGGCTGCCTCCAAGAATGCACGGCCATCTCCAACTGCCTGAAGGATTTCAAAGTCCGCTTCAAGTAACTGCACTACCAGGTCGCGCATCTCCTGATGATCATCAGCTAGCAAAATACGCGCGCGCCTCACCCCGACTCCTTTTTCGATGGGCTACATTGTGTAACCCGTGGTCAACGTCGTCATTAGGAGTGGTTTAAACTCCCCTCGGTAAAGAAGTGCAGCGGGTATGGTAGAGAGTTTTCGACGAAAAAATACTCGCAAAACTGACAGGGAAATCTACCGGGGATTAATTAGGGTAGTTTGACTAACCGAAGGTGAGATGGGGCGGGCAGGTGAGTGCGCCGCCCCCTGGTGGCCTGGGATTCAACGTTCGGAACGGTGCTTGCTGAATCCTCATGGGCCAAGACAAATGTCATCCCAATGTCAGACTGCCACCACCGAACGCTTCACCGCATACTCGATCAGCTCTGCACTGCTCCGGATGCTGAGGTGATCCATCATGGTGTACTTGTGATAGGCGACCGTTCGTGGCGACACGTTGAGAATGAAGGCCGTCTCTTTCATCGAATGGCCTTCGGCCAACAGTTGCAGGACCTCTTTCTGACGCAGAGTCAGATTGTTTGCCCGCTTCTTTTGCTTGAAATTCCGAATGATTGATCCGTACATACCCTTGGTAACCAGGGGCGTTACATAAGAGCCGCCCCGGACCACTTCTCGCATGGCGGATACCAACTCTGTTGCCGAGGTACTCTTTACCAGGTAAGCGGAAGCGCCTAACTGAAAAGCCTCGCGGGCTATCTCCTGGTCCTGATTCATCGTTAGATAAACCAGCTTTACGTTCGGCATTAACCTCTTTAGCCGTTGCCCGGCACTCAAGCCGTTCAAGGTTGGCATACCGATGTCGAGCACGATCACATCCGGCTTAAGCGTCAGGGCAGCCTCAACCAGCGACTGACCGTCGGTGAATTCACCAACGACTTCGAACTCAGTACCCAACAAGTTCTTGATAGCATCCATCATCAGGGGGTGATCATCAGCCAGGATGACTCTAGGTCGTTTCATACGTCCTCCGTTTTCTTTCCAAGGTAGATAGGGTTTCCAAATAGTCAATTATCGAGTACGGCCCACCTCTGGGGTTGCAGCGAGCCGTCGGTCTCCAACTCGTTCCCACCAATTGCACTAATTCAAAGAGTACTCACGAGCGGTACGGAAACCTCTACGCGCGTACCTCGCAAAGGCTGCGAGTGCACCTGCAACTCGCCGCCGACAATGTGGAGTCTTTCCCTCATACTTATGAAGCCAAGTCCACTTTGCATCCTGTCGGAGTTTGTATCGAAGCCGCAGCCATTGTCTGAGACGCGGAGACGAATAGCCTCCTTGCTCCTCGCCAGCTCTACTTCAATTGATTTTGCGCCGCTGTGGCGGACGCAGTTCCGGAGCGCCTCCTGGGCCACCCTAAAGAGACACAGCTCCAGGTCCTTTGCCAGGGGAGCGGTGGAGCCGCTCCTATGAAATGCGATATGAACCTTTGCATTGTCCGAATACTCTTCACACAAGCTCTTAACTGCCGCTGCCAGGCCCAGGTGGTCCAGCTTGGAAGGGTGAAGCCTGTACGAGAGCCGGTGAATATCAGTCGAGATCTCCTTCACTTGCCCTTGAACTTTCTCGAAGAGCTCGCGGTTGTTCGGTTCCTGTATTTCCCTGCCGACTTGTTCCAGTTCGATCGAAAGAAGAGCCATCCGTTGGTTGAAGTCGTCGTGAAGCTCCCGGGAGATGCGACTCCGCTCTTTTTCCTGGGCCTCGATCAGCCGCCCTCCGAGGTAGGTCAACACTTCCTGGGTTCTTTGTTGCTCTGTGATGTCGATCATCAACCCGGTGATCTGCCTGGCCTGGTGATCGAGCGGCGTTACGTTGACCAGGCAATGAAGCCAAACAACCTGGCCATCGCTCGCCAACATGCGAAAGGTACAATCCGAATGGTCGGCAAACGAGAAGGGCTTAAGGCCCGCAGGAAAAATCTGCTGTTGATCTTCAGGATGCAGATGTGCGGACCAGAAACCCGGCTCATACCAATCGGCCACCGCATAACCCAGTATTTCTTCGGCCTGTTTGCTGACGTAGGTGAAGTCAGAACTTTCCGGATCTGCCGTCCAAACCAGAATATTTGCCTTTGCGAGTAGCCGGCTCAAGCTCGCGTCGCTGCTAACTGGCATTCCAGCTGAGTTAAGGATCGTTTCTGATTCTTCAATTTCAAACTTTGTCGCGCCCCCCGCTAACAAAGGTTCGAGTAATTGAGTGCCACTATGATCAAGCATCTGGCGTCCATGCGTGACGAGCTTCAGCGGAGTCTCCTTACGAACCATTCCCGCTTTGGCACGCTGCACTCGCTGAGTATCTGTTTGGGACAAGATTTTCCTCCTTGGAAAAGCACGCCTATGAGATCCGGGTCATGCCACCCCTGGCCGCACCATTCTTTCTGCCCGCCGCCTCGTAAATTAATGCTCTGAACTCATCACCCTGGCTGCATAAGACCGTAATGGCGCCTCGTAGAATGGCAAAGTCATTAGAACGGAGATGATTCTCCAGGTCTGACTCTGTTTCCCATTCACCCAATAACAACGAGGAGTTCTCATCCGAAGTATCGACGTAGAAATGAAAGCCCATACAGCCCTGTGCCATTTTGATTGGCTCCAGCAACTCGGTGATCGTCTGAAAGAACTCCGTTCTCTTTTCAGGCCTTATCGTGACTCGCGCCGTGTTTACAATCATCGTTCACCTCTCCAGGCACACGTATAGTGTCCGATTGACGCAGTTGATCGCTTGGCCGTTGAGTTTTTCCGCGATTGCGAGTGTGAATATGTCGGGGAAAAACAACCTAATTGTAATTGCAGTATCCTAGTGCAACTGCTGTGCACCTTGAATTGTCAAACGGCCTCTTGATACGTAATTCCTTTAGTATGACTAGTTGCCTGCTGGAAGGAGAGGATCAGAATGAAGAACTTGTGGTGGGCTGTTGCCCTCAACATTTGGCGGATTCTACCTAACTCGACGGGACTTGCCTGTACCTATACTGAAGTGTGGTGCGGTCGTTGAATTCCTAACTTGGCTAACCGGGCGCGCAGCGTACTGGGATTTAAACCAAGAATTTTTGCGGCGCCGTAGGGCCCTTCAATTCTCCAACCGCAACTGTCCAATGTGCGGATGACATGTTCGCGTTCGATTTCCTCAAGGCTCCTGACCGCGGCTGCCGGTTCGTCTCCAGGTTGCTGTAAGTTCTCGAGCAGGTGGAGCACAGGCCCCTGCGCCTGAATCACCGCCCGCTCGATCACATTCGCCAACTCTCGGACATTTCCCGGCCAGGTGTGGGCTTGCAAGCTTTGCATGGCGCGAGGCGAAACTGAAGTTATGGTCTTACCCAGTTTTCTCGCTGACTTGCGCACAAAATGTTCTACTAAGTTTGGGATGTCTTCCTTGCGTTGCCTGAGCGGAGGAACTGTTATGGGAAAGACGTTCAAACGGTACCAGAGGTCCTCGCGGAAAGCTCCCTTCTCAGTTAAGAGTTTGAGATTTCTGTTCGTTGCTGAAATGACCCGCACATCAACCTGAATAGTTTTGGCACCGCCAAGTCGCTCAAGTTCACCTTCCTGCAACACCCGTAATAGTTTCTTCTGCAACTCCAATGGCAGTTCGCCGATTTCATCCAGGAAAATTGTGCCGCCGTCGGCTAGTTCAAAGCGTCCAAGCTTGCGGCCGGTGGCGCCGGTAAAGGCGCCTTTCTCGTGGCCAAACAGCTCACTTTCAATGAGGCTTGCCGAAAGCGCTCCGCAATTAACCCTGATTAAGGGCCGGTTCTTCCGCAGGCTGGCGTCATGAATTGCGTGCGCTACCAGTTCTTTGCCGGTGCCGGTCTCGCCCGTGATGAGCACTGTGGAATCAGTCGGCGCTACCTGGGTGATCTTGGCGAGTACATATTTAATGGCATCGCTCTGGCCAACTATTTCACCAAAGGCCCGGTCGAGTTGCAGCTCCTGCTGCAGGTAGATATTCTCTGCCTCCAACTGAACTTGCATTTGGCTTAGCTCTTCGTGGGCCTTTCGCAGCGCCAATTCTGATTCCTTGCGCTCGGTTATGTCGCTCGAAGCGAGGATCAGGCATTGTTCCCCGCCCATCTCCAACTGTTCAGCTGACGAAAGCAACACCCGGAAAGAGCCATCTTTGCAGCGAAATCTGGTTTCTACATTGACGAGCGAGCCATGTTCCTTTAGCTGATTAATGAAGCCGCTCCGCGTCTCTGGTGATTCCCAAACTTTCAGGTCAAGTGATGTATACCCGATAACCTCCTCGCGAGTGTATCCGCTCATGTTTAAGAAGCTTTCATTGACGTCTACGTATTTGCCATTGGCGATGCTAGTAATCGACATAGGCTGAGGGTTCGCGCGGAAAGCCTTGCCAAAACGATCTTCGCTTTCGTGCAACTCAGCCACCGTTTTCTGGATCTTGACGTGTAGCGAAGTGGCGGTCGCTGCCAATCGACGAGGTTCTGAGATATCACGCACAACTGCGAGCAGCACCTCCTTGCCTCCGAGCGAGGCGAGCTTGAGACTGATCTCAACCCAAAACAATTGTCCTGACTTATGTTTGGCTTTCCATTCAAACAGCTGAGGTGTGCCGGACGCGGCGAGCTCCATCCAACTTGCAGCGTTTTCCTTATCATAAGGAGGTTCGTTGAGGCTCAAGTCGCCAATATTGAGTTGACGCACTTCGTCAACTGTATGGCCATACATCTCAACCGTTCTCTGGTTCGCGTCCAGTATGCGCCCATCTTCTCGATCGAAAACGAGGATTGCGTCACTGGCAGCATTGAATACAGCGCGATAATTTGCCTCTGATGATTTCAACTCCTCTTCCGCCAACTTTCGGTCGCTGATATCCAACGTCACACCTCGCAAGCCGACTGTTTTGCGGTCCTGGTCAAGAATTGGATTAAGGTGACTCTCGAACCAAACAATGCGACCGTCTTTGGTCCGCCAACGATGTTGGATAACGCTATTCACGCCGGTGTGGATGGCTTCATCAGTCGCGCGAATCACGCTTTCGCGATCCTCTTCCACCATGATCTTCAAACCGAAGCGGACGCCAGAAAACCACTCGGCGGGGCTGTAGCCCAACATTTCTTCGACCTGTGGACTAATAAAAGTGGTCTTGAGATCTTTTGTCTTCTCGTCTATGCGAGTCTCCCACACAATGCCCGGAACATTGGAAACAACCTCTTGCAACTGACCTTGGCTGTATTGGGCTAGCGCAGCAAAGTGTTTGGTCTCCAGTTCAGCCTTCCGCCTTCTGGACTGCACCAGTAGTAGCCAGGCAATAAAACCAGCCTCGAGTAGGCAGGCAACAGCAATGGCGATGACGAGCCACATGTACTCACCAAGAAAGTAAAGCGCAGGTTCGCCTAAGTACTCCGAGGCAGAGAAAATGTCTCTTCTTCCGGGTGGTGCCGCGTGGGCATGCGGTGAGAACACGATGGCAAGAAGGAAGAATGTGACCTTGCGAACAACCTGAAGGCGACGAATGTTTCGGAGTGAAGCCGCAAGAGTACCCGAGCCGCGAGGAGCATGCTTCCTAACCGTGTGGAGGTGGGGTTTCATAACCGAACTCATCGAGCTCGGAAACTTAACACTCCAATACGCTTAAGAGGGTGAACAGGGGCAAATACACCATCTGGGGAGAGAGTTAAGATCCCTATTTATTCTACGCTAAGCGAATTCTAACAATTTAACAGCTAACCGCACACAAAAATCTGGCCCCCAACGAGTCAAAGTTTTCGAGAGTAACCAACAGCGCACTGCCGTTGAGCAAAGATAGTTTCCATAAAGATCAATTACCGGCGACCGCCACCTCCTCTGAAACCACCACCACCACCTCTGAAGCCACCACCACCGCCGCCGCGATAGCCACCAACGTTTCCGCCACTGCTGCGGTTGTAGGTTCCGGAGTCGCGCGTGCGCTGCGAACCTTGGTTCCTCGCGGCGCGATCGCGTTCAAGCCCTCGGTAAGTGGATGGATCCATCCTGTTTGACGATCGATTGGCTCCTTCGCCCGCACGATCCCCAACTCGGTCGCCGCCGCGGTCGCCACTGCGGTCGCCACTGGCACGATCCTGACGTTCACGCTGTTTGGCGTTGTCGTTTAAGAAACTGTCGCGCAATTCGCTGTTGCTAGGTTTCTGCACTGAATTCCAGCCGCCGTCTTCCCACTTGTTCCAATTGCCATTCTGGTCTCGGCGGTAGACGTTCCCGTCCTTGCCTGCATAGACGTTGTCTCCCCGCTTGCCGACAAAACCACTATCGCCGCCCCCGCGACGAGAGATCATTCCGCCCTCGTCACCCCGAGTCACCCTGGTGGTATTGCCAGTTTGTCGGTTCGTAAAACGTTTCGTGCTGGCCCAATCATCACCACGTTGCACGTAAGACGATCCCCAACTGCCATAGACTCCTGAGCCCTGACGAGTTGCGGCATACGTCCCAGTGCGCGGGTTATAAGCCTGGGCGGCACCTCTCGCTCCATATGGGCCATAAGCAAACGCGCCGCGGGCGTAAGTTCCAGTGCTGGGGTTGTACCTGGCGCCAAAACCCGCCCCGCCGTATGGACCATAAATTCGACCCGCTGTTCCGTACACGCCCGTGAGCGGGTTGTACCAGGCACCGTAACCATACGTTCGCCAGTAAGGGTAATAAATTGGATAGAAGCCACCGTACCAATAGTAAGGCGGGTAATACCAACCGCTGCCCCAGACGGCGCACCCCCAACCAATCATCAAGCCGGTGTACCCCGCGACTGTCGCATAAGTCACCCAGTCGTCGTTGTTGTCTTCATCAGGTTGGATGGTGACGTAGGTCACATCATGAACCGGAGAGCTGGCAGGAATGTTGTAAATCTCCTGGGGCACAGAAGTGGCAACCTCCCAGGGACCTTTCGGACTTGCGCTCACAAACCAAACGCCCTGGAAGCACAAGTAGTATTGGGCGCCGGCTCTAATGATCTCTTTGTCGGTATTAACTGCCCGTTGCAGGTTTGTGCCTTCGATTATTTGGAATTGAGGCTCGCCCTGGAAGACGACATCGGGAGCCTTGAGTTCTTTCTTGTTGATGCGAGCGGTCTGCGGTACCTGTGCTAACAACACCGCTTCGGCTGCTTGTTGTGTTCCCGGCACCGAGGCCAATACGCGGGAGCGTGGATGCTCGAGCGAAATCTTTTTGAAATCCTCGGGCAGGGTTGGGGTCGCAAAGGTCCAATTACCATTAAAGTTCGGCGCGCGAAACCACCTGCCCGCGACGAGGTAATAGAGAGGACCATCACGGCCGGTGGCAAAAAGATCACTCTCAGTATTGCTGACCCAAAGCAGGCCAGTTCCTGGTACCGGAACAAATTTCGGTGGTCCATCAATCAAGATGAGCTCGGTGGGTTGCGTCGAGTAGTAAACCTTGGGCTCATGCGTGACAGTCTTTCCGGGCAGATTCTCCTTAACAGCTTTCCAGTTCTCGTCGTCGGGAAGTTTTGCGAAGCTATCAGGCAAAGTGCCGGCGGGACTCCAGCGCCCTTTTAGATCGGTAGTTTTTAACCACGATGTGTCGTTCCGTAAATAATAAGTATTGGTTGGGGCGTACTGGAACAAGTCCCAATTGGTGTTGACGGCAAACTTCAAGTCGTTGTCTTTAATTGGGCTCCAGATTGGATCACCATCAAAACTCACCAGGATAGCCGGCGTCTTACTCATGAATATGAGCGGCGGATCACTCTTAAGCGTCGTCACATTCTTGGGGATGATGTCGCTCTTGTTGACGGCACTCAGCACGCGGTCAAGCGCAATAAACCGATCCTCATCAGGAATATTCTTCTCTATTTCACTAACGACCTCTTGAGTCTGTTCCTTTGAAAGTGTTTCGAAGTGAGCCTCTGAAAGCTTAAGCGTGGAGAACTTCACCAGGCGCTGTCCTACCGAGACCTCGGTATCCGCTTCGAGTGTGACCGTGCCGAGCTCTGGTTTCTGCGCATCCTTCGCGAGATGTGAAACAGCAGCGAGAGCAACCAGGTGCTTCTGGTCCGGCCAGCTGGCAACCTGAGGCTGGTAGATCACTACTTGTGCCTGGCTTGGCAAACTGTACCCGCGCGGCCAACCTCTATCCTCGGCTTGCCCACCCTGCAGGCCATCGGCGGCAGCCTGCGGCGTTGCACTGTTCAATGCTTTTGCCTGTGGCGGATGTACGCCGTTGGGCGGCGAGACTGTCCATAAACTGATGAGGCAGATAAGTATGAGCGAAGTAATAGTCTGCTTCATTGTCGTCCCTCACTTTCCAGTCACGTTACGTAAGCGAAGCACACAGTGTTAGCCATCGAAATGTTGCAAGACAATTGTGGCAGGAATGCAAGCGAGGGGTAACTGTTACTTTTGCTAGGTGCCCCTTTTGGAGTGCGGGGACTCGTCACCGCTTTGTGATCGGGAAACTCTACGAAGCCGAGTGATCACAAAGCGGTGACAAGTCCACCGCACTCGAAAGGTTATCTCCAGGCGGCCAGGACTGAACCGTCTTCATTGTCACTTCCACCCATACCTTGCGAATCGCTCCCCTGCGCCAGAGTCTGGTCGTCCGCGTCCGGAAAGGCTCGCTTCGCGACCGCGTCCACGAGACTTAGCTCTCGTAGCAAGGCTGGGCGTCGTCGCTCGGGCAAGGTCTCGATTAAGTTCTCCAGCATTGCTCGCAAACGACGGATTATCTGAATACTATCGCGACCGTACTGCCGGATCTCGGTAGTTGCCAGCTGAACGAAATCTTCCCAATCCGGAGTGCGATAAACCAGTCGTACCCTACCTTTCGCGTCTGACTCCCGATCTTCAGAGAGATCACGACTGCCAACGTCGCGCAGGAGATGATGAATTTGATCAATTGCCAGCACCGCGGTGGTTGGATCATTGATCGCAGGAGATAAAGCTTTCGAGGCAACATCAACTATGATGCGAAAGGCAAACATTGGATCCTGCTCCAACGTACGTTCCTGATCTAATGCTACTGAATTGCGTAAAGCGTCCTCTGATGGACCATCACCGTTACTAAACACTCGAAAGAGTGGGTCACCTTCAGCCACAAAGTCCCCAACCTTTGGTACCAACTCAATCAAGCAGTCTGACCGTTCTGCCAACGAGACCAGTCCCGGCGCATCAAAGGCGAGAACTGCGCCGTCACCACGGCTAATAACGGTATGCTTTGGCTCCTGCCCGTCAAAACCAAGCGGTTGGCGAGATTCTATTTGCGTTTGATCGAGCCGCCGCGGGTAAACATCATGAACTACTTCTCTGCCTGCCAGCGCTACAGCACGCAAAGCGGCGACCGGTCTAAGCGACTTACCAATGTTGTCAATGAAGTAAATAAAGAGAACCAGATTCAGGAGAAACGCGAACGCGGCCAAATATGCCGTCGCCGGCGGTATTGAATCGCCCACGCGTACCAGGAAACTGACTGAGAAAGTAAACGTGAAGGCAAATATAGCCAGCAAAATCTTTCTCGGAGTATTCCGATAGATCAGCACTATGATGCGCGGTGTCAGTTGCGCACTGGCGAGTTGCACAGCCAGTAGCAGTGCGGAAGAAACAACTACGACAAGGTTGATCGTCGTAGCAGCGATGGTGCCAATGACGGCGAGGGTATTGTCTCTACCAATTTGCAGTTGCCAACCCATTGATAGCTCGAAGCGAACCAGGAACGGCACCACTGCCCATCCCAACACAATACCGATGGCCGGAAAAATCCACATTGAATTGCGGAAGTAGATGCGCGCGCGGTATCGCAGCAGCCAGTTCATTGAAGATATCCTCATCCCGTCAGTCGAACCACGAGTATTGCCAGGCGATGGCGAACGTGTTGAGTTTGCCGCCAAAGCGTGAGGTGACCCCCTTGGCCCAGGCGAACTTAATTGATTGCTTTTGACTCACCGGCAACGAGAAGGTTGCTCCTACCCGCGAGTTAGCCTGCCGGTCATTGTTGATCACACCGTTAACAACGGTCCGGCCACCGCTGTAATAGGTGGCGTTTCCGGAAAGCCACATTCTGCGACGCAAGGTGTAGATCGCGTTCGCCTGCAATGAGGCCAGCGGTTTCTGTTCGCGACGTGAGCCGCCAAAAAAATTGTCGTTTGTAGTAAACAGCCAAACACCTCCGGCTACTTCCATGGTCCAACGCCCAAAAGGGGCCGATAGGCCGACATCAGGTTTGAACGACCAACGATTTGATCCGAGGTTGATTAATCGTCGCGGATCATACTGTCCGGTGGGAGCGACTACAGTCACACTGGCCCCGACAACAGTCTTCGGTTTGTAACTGGAAAACTCGCCTGGGGTTAGGGCCTTTCCGCCGACAAAGACAGTTGAGAACCTGAAGCGGAGATCACCGATACCTGAGCGAGTGACTTCTTGCCGTTCTTCAAAAACAGTGCCGCTCGCCCGGCCTTTGATATAGCTCGAAAAGATACTCACGTTCGCCTGGTGACCCAGTAGACCAAAGGTCCTGCCATACCCCATCGAGCCGGCATTGAGTTTTACCTTCACGTCCTTTAGCGGCAGGGAGGCATCGGTGAGGACATCCCCAGTCTGATACGCATAAGAAAACAGAACGAATTGGGTACCGATGGGAGCGCGTGAGTACGCTCGTGGCTCCATTTCCTGTGCCGAAACCGGCAGCGCCAAAGGCAGCGCAAGGAACAGGAAGTATAGTCTCACCATGGCATTTAACACCCAGGTCGAGGTTGATGAAATGCCTGACTTTTTCCCTCGCCTATTTTTCCGATGAAAGCTGAGGTGCGCGATCGACACGCACCTGATTGCGCGCAACAGATTGGCGCTATTTTGCTTCTTTGCCTTGCGCACGTATCTGCAAAAGAGCATTCACGTAAGCAAACAGAAAGGCTGTTGAGAGCCCGCACAACAGGACGCCTGAAATACCTTCAACTGCCCCTAACAAACGCCAATTTTGTGGCAAGACGACATCGCCGTAGCCGATGGTCGTGTAGCTCCCGAGTGAGAAGTAGAGCGACGTCTCGAAGTCCACAAACAATGCCCGACGGTGATAGAAGAGCGCCCAGAAACCGGTTTCGATCAAATGCAGACTGATAATGAAACCGAAAATTAGTATGAGCAGCAGCGACTGGCTTACCAGGCCGGGCCTGCTTTCAATTTTCGTTCGGTACCGAAATAGCTTCTCCGTGAAGACCACCATCGCGGCAGTGTGAAAGACGATACAAACCGCCACCACCGCAAACGAAAATATCAATTCTCGCAGCATCTATCCCTCCATCTAGCTGGGAGGCACACGACCCCGCCGTGAGGCCCAATCCAGCCCCCGACGAAATCTCCAGCCGAGACGCGGAAAATGACCTGGGCCGCGAAAATACTGATCCATTCTCAAGGCTGAGAGTACTGTCAATTTTGCGAGTATTAGCCGTGTCTGGCGCGACGTAAGATTGCGGACGTCTCAAAGTGCGTAGCCCGACCAGCGTCAACTTTGCTCAGTTTTGAGCCCAAAGTTGGTCACAATTTTTTGCCATGGCAGAGCTAAAGGAGTTAACCATGCAGAGCTCCAAACTTTCAGTATTAGCCTCCTTCTTGATTGGTGGCGTAACCATCATTTCGAGCGTCGGCTGTAATAAGGGCAAAGCCGAACTCAAAGCCGGCGCCACCGTGCCTCCGCCGACCGTAGTGGTTCAAGAAGTAACCCGCAAAACGGTGCCGATTTACAGTGAGTTTGTTGGCCAAACCAAGGCCGACGACACGGTTGAACTGCGCGCCCGCGTCGAAGGCATTTTGCAGAAAGTCTCGTTCCGTGAAGGGAACCGAGTCCATAAAGGTCAACTGCTGTTTACGATTGACAAACGGCCCTTCGAGGCAGCAGTGCAATCAGCACAAGCAGCGCAAACCAAGAGTGAGTCAGATCTTGCCCAGGCCAGTCAGCGCGTCGATGTGCTCCAGGCTCAAGCTGAATTGGCAGACGCAAATGCAACTCTCAGCAAGGCGAACCAGGACGTCAATCGCCTCACCCCGTTGGCCAAAGAGAAGGCAGTGACGGAACAAGATCTCGACGCTGCAGTCGCCGCGCAAAAGTCCGCTAAAGCAATCGTCGACGCGAAACAGGCAAACCTCACTAACCTCGAGGCGGCAGTCAAGTACACGATCGAACGGGCCAGGGCCGAAGTGTCGGCAGCAAAAGCGCGAGTAATACAAGCAAAATTGGATTTGAGCTATTGCGATATCTATTCGCCTATAGACGGCATCATCGGATTTCTCCAGGTCGACGAGGGGAACCTGGTGGGCCGCGGCGAGGCTACCCTACTGGCAACCGTCTCTAGAGCGGATCCGCTATTGGTGGACTTCAACTTAAGTGAGATCGAATACCTCAAACTAACCGATCGCGAGACCGCTAAGAACCAGGCAAGGGCCGGCAAACTACTCTTCGATCTCATTCTCTCTGACGAAAGCAAGCATCCGTACCAGGGAACCTTCAAAGTCCTCGATCGCACGGTGGATCCGCAGACCGGAACTCTTAAGGTTGAAGCTACCTTCCAAAACCCTGACAGCTATCTACGCCCAGGACAGTTTGCTCGTGTACGTGTCGCCGTGGCGGAGCGCGAGAACGCGGTTATTGTGCCGCAACGGGCCATCCAGGAGCTTCAAGGAGCCAAGACTGTGTTGGTGGTCGACGCGCAAAACAAGGCCTCGGTACGGACGATCACCGTGGGTGACAAGGCCGACAATTACGTGGTGGTACTCGAAGGACTCAACGGCGGCGAGCGAGTCATCGTCGAAGGAATGCAAAAGGTGAGACCAGGAAGTGAAGTCAAACCCACTACCGCAACGGCGGCCAACGAAGCGAACGAAACAACGGCTAAGAGGTAAGTCATGGCACAATTCTTCATTCGACGCCCGATAGTCGCGATTGTTCTCTCGATCCTCATCTTGATGCTCGGCGTCGTTACGCTCAAGGGTCTGTCGTTCGAACAGTACCCTTTCCTCGCGCCGCCCAATATTCGAGTAACAGCGACTTATCCTGGCGCCTCCGCAGAAGCAGTTGAGCAATCAGTAGCGACTCCGATCGAGCAAGAGGTCAACGGTGTCGATCGGATGATCTACATGAAATCTTCCAACACCAGTGACGGTCGTATGCTGTTGGACGTCAACTTCGAAGTCGGTACCGACCAGGATACGGCCAATGTGCTCACTCAGAACCGCGTATCGACCGCCGCAGCCCGTCTGCCCGCAGAAGTCAACCAGCAGGGTGTCACCGTCAAGAAACAGAGTCCCAGTATTCTGATGGTGATTGCGCTCTATTCTCCCAAGGATGCTTACGACGCAAACTTCCTCATCAACTATTGCGGCATCAACCTGCGCGATCAACTGCTTCGTATTCCCGGCGTGGCCCAGGTGGACCTGTTCGGCGGCACCGACTATGGAATGCGTGTCTGGATCACACCGGATCGGATGGCCAAGCTCGGCCTGGTACCGGCAGATGTGATTGCGGCACTCAAAGAACAGAATATCCAGGCGCCGGCCGGCAAGGTTGGCGGCGCGCCCACTCCGAAGGATCAAGAATTTACTCAGACGGTAAATGCACCGGGCCGCCTGGTTACGCCGGAGGAATTTGAGAACGTCATTGTTCGTCAATTAGCAAACGGCGCTGTCGTCCGCATCAAGGACGTTGGCCGGGTAGAACTTGGCTCGCAGGATTACAACTCATTTGGCCGACTGAATGGGAAACCCGGCGGCGCAATGGCCGTGTATCTACTTCCCGGTGCCAACCAGCTCAAGGCTGCCGAAACGATCTACGAAACAATGGAGCACGCCAAGTCGATCTTTCCTCCTGACATGGATTACAAGATCGTTTACGACACGACTCCGGCCGTCGAAGCGTCGATTCATGAAATCTTGAAGACCTTTGTCGAAGCACTCATTCTTGTGACAATCGTAGTCTTTGTCTTCTTGCAGAATGTTAGGGCTACGATCATTCCGCTGATTACGATTCCGGTTTCACTAGTTGGTACCTTCATCTTCTTTCCCTTGCTTGGCTTTTCCGTAAACACCCTTTCGATGTTCGGGTTAGTGTTAGCCATCGGAATTGTGGTGGACGATGCCATCGTCGTGGTGGAGGCAGTAATTCACCACCTGGAACATGGCTTGTCACCGAAGGAAGCGACTGTCCAGGCGATGAAAGAAGTGTCTGGTCCGGTCATGGGTATCGCAATGATCCTGTGTGCGGTATTCGTTCCGGTAGCGCTGCTCGGGGGCCTCGTCGGCAGCATGTACAAACAATTCGCCCTCACCATTGCCATTTCGGTACTGCTATCTGCCTTTAGCGCCTTATCGCTGACTCCCGCGCTGTGCGCCATGTTACTGAAACCACCGAAACCGATGCGTGGGCCACTCGGTGTTTTCTTCAAAGGCTTCAATAAAGTATTTGACGTCACTACAAACGGGTACGTCAGTGTAGCTCGCCTGCTTGTGCGTCGCTCGATCCTGACCATCGCGATCGTAGGCGTAGTGATTGGAGGAACTGTTCTGTTTGCCGGGCTCATTCCGGCTGGATTCATTCCCGATGAAGATCAGGGCCTCTTCGGCGTCAATATTCAGTTACCACCAGGCGCTTCACTGGCACGCACTAGCGATGTCCTTAAGAAAGTCGAAGAGATTTTGGCAAAGACGGATGGCCTGGAGTCGTATCAAACCATCGGCGGATACGGCATGGTTACCAACACGTATCAGTCGAACTATGGCTCTGTCCTGGTACGCCTAAAGCCATGGGAAGAAAGGCATGGTGCGGCACTGCATGTCAAAGGTATCATGGCTGGTCTAGCGCCTAAGTTCGCGGCAATCCCGGAGGGAGTGATCTTCCCCTTCAATATTCCTACCCTGGCGGGATTCGGTGCGGCGCAGGGCTTTAACTTCCTAATCCAGGATCGCAGCGGCAGCATGACGGTCACACAACTGGGCGAACAAGCGCAGAAGTTCATTACGGCAGCACGCCAACGTCCTGAGTTAGGTAACGTCTTCACTTCATTTGATCCCAACTATCCGCAGGTCAAAGTTGATCTGGATCGCGAGAAGGCCAGGACCATGGGTGTGCAGGTCAATGATGCTTTTCAGACTCTGGCCACGACGATGGGTGGAGCTTTCGTCAATGACTTCAATCGCTTTGGCCGACTCTATCGCGTCTACGTACAGGCGGAAGCCGCAGACCGGCTCAAGACCGGGGACATTGGGCAAATCTACGTTCGCTCAAAAACTACCAACCAGATGATTCCCCTCGCGACCTTGCTCAACGTCAAAGACACGGCGGGTACGGAATTAACCACCAGGTTTAATCTGCTCCGGTCAGTCGAACTTCAGGGCGCTCCGGCCGTCGGCTACACCTCAGGTCAGGCGCTGGCAACACTTGAAGACGTCTTCAAACAAACGATGCCTACTGAACTAGGCTTCGCGTACTCATCACTTTCGTACCAGGAAAAAATAGCGCCACCCGCAGCGCCAACTTTTATCCTGGCGATCGTGGTGGTCTTCCTACTGCTCGCGGCTCTTTACGAAAGTTGGCGCTTACCCTGGGCCGTGCTGTTGGGTTCGCCGCTGGTTGCCCTGGGCGCGTTCTTCGGTGTTTGGGCGCTTGGTTACGACAACAACGTGTATGTGCAGGTTGGTCTGGTGATGCTGATTGGACTGGCTGCCAAGAACGCTATTCTGATTGTTGAGTTTGCCAAGGCGAAACATGAAGAAGGTGATTCGCTGGAGGACGCCGCTCTTACTTCAGCGCGACTGCGCTTCCGGCCGATCCTGATGACGGCATTCGCCTTCATTCTCGGTGTCGTGCCGCTGATGAAAGCCAGTGGCGCCGGCGCCGGCGCCCAAAATGTGATGGGCACTAGCGTGTTCTTCGGGATGCTGGTCGCGACGGCACTCGGTGTCTTCATCATCCCGGGGAATTTCAAGTTCTTCGAGAGCATTGGGCGTAAGCGAAAGCCGGAGGCTGAAGCTGCCACAGTGCCAGCCTCCGCCCACGCGCCGGAGCATCCTTCGCCTGCACCGGTGCACGCGGCAGCTGAGGCAGGAGGTAAGCACTAATGAAACAAGTAATCGTCGCACTCGTGCTTCTGAGTTTCATTCCTACTGTCGCAGTTGATCAGAAAAAATATGAACGACCAAAAGTCCTGGAGCCTAGCGTCTACCGGGGAGATCAAACGCAAGCTGCTCAACCATCGCTCGGCGAGGTGAAGTGGTTTGAGATTTTCAAAGACGAAAAGCTCCAGGACCTGATCCGGGAAGCCCTAGTCCATAACTACGACTTGCGGGAAGCGGTCGCGCGCATCGACGCTGCTCGCGCTAACCTCGGCATTGTCAAAGCCGATCAGTATCCCAACTTTACTGCCAGCTCAGATCTCACCGTACAACGCAATTCCCGGGATGGTGCGTTTACTATTCCCGAACCGGTCAAGCGTGACCGCACATTTGGCAGCGTGTTGCTCAACCTGCTCACTTTTGAACTCGATATCTGGGGACGATTGCGAAAGGCCACCGCGGCTGCCAGGGCTGACTTGCTCGCCAGCGAGGAGAATCGCAAAGCGGTGATGACAACAGTGGTGAGCGACGTTGCCACTGCTTATTTCACCCTGCGCGAGTTTGACTACGAGTTGGAGATTTCTAAAAACACTCTCCGCTCACGCGAGGAGTCGTTGCGGATCATCAAGCTAAGGCACGAGCAAGGCGTCGCCACCATGCTCGACGTGCGCCAGGCCGAACAACTCGTCTTCGACGCGACTGAGGTCATTCCGGCTCAGGAACAAGCCATCGAACAGACTGAGAACTTCTTAAGTTTTCTGACCGGTACTAATCCACGAGCCATTCCGCGTGGCCTTAGCCTGACCGAGCATCAATTTCCGCCTACGGTTCCAGCCGGTTTGCCCTCGGAACTGATTGAGCGTCGTCCGGACATCCGCGCCGCCGAAGAGAGGTTAATTTCTGCAAATTTTCAAATCGGCGTCGCTAAGGCGGCGTACTTTCCGCGCATAACCCTCACCGGGCTGCTGGGCTTCGAGAGCGCTCAGCTAACAAGTCTCTTCAGTGGTTCGCGCAGTATTTGGGCCTTTGTGCCCCAGGTAACGCAACCACTTTTTACCGGCGGACGACTGAAAAACAATGTCCGGTTCACTAAAGCCCAGCGTGACTTCTTCCTCACCGACTATGAAAAGACGATTCAGAGTGCTTTTCGTGAAGTCTCAGACTCTCTGGTGGCCTACCAGAAGGTGAAGGAAGTCCGCGTCCAACGTGAGTTGCTCGTAAACACTGTTCGCGATCGTTCACGCCTTGCTTACTTACGCTATAACGGGGGAGTGGCCACGCTGCTCGACGCGCTCGATGCTGACCGGGACCTGTTTGATGCCGAACGAAGCCTCGCCGCCGCACGACGCGACGAGTTGCTTTCAGTGGTCCAGGTTTACAAAGCGCTCGGCGGCGGTTGGCAACTTTGATAGGGATACTTATGAAAACTAAAGACATCATCAAAAGAGCGGAACAATTATCCGAGCCTTATCGGGTCACCAATGGCAAGAGCTTTCGCCTCAAGGATATTGATCCTGACGATACCCTCGACTACAAAACTGACGAAAAAGGCCGCGCGAAAGAAGGGCTGGTGCTGGGTGTACAAGCACTCGCGGAGTTGCAAGATAAACTTTACGCGCAGGATCGCTGGGCAGTATTGCTCATCTTTCAGGCCATGGACGCCGCGGGAAAAGATGGCGCCATCAAGCACGTCATGTCGGGCGTCAATCCTCAAGGTTGCCAGGTCTTCTCCTTCAAAGCGCCCACCAGCGAAGATCTGGACCACGATTACCTCTGGCGTTGTTTGAAATGTCTACCGGAGCGCGGTCGCATCGGCATCTTTAATCGCAGTTACTACGAAGAGACGCTGGCAGTCAGGGTACATCCGGACTTCCTTGAAAAACAGAAACTACCAGCAAAACTGGTTACCAACAAAGTCTGGGACCAGCGGTTCGAGGATATCAGCAACGTGGAACGTTACCTGGCGAATAACGGCGTCGCTATCTGCAAGTTCTTCCTTCATGTGTCGAAGGGAGAACAGAAACGCCGTTTCCTCGCCCGCTTAGACGACCCGGATAAGAATTGGAAGTTCTCAGCCAACGACGCGAAAGAACGCGGGTACTGGAACGACTACATGAAGGCTTATGAGGACACCATTCGCAACACCGCCAGCGATTACGCGCCGTGGTACGTCGTACCGGCCGACAACAAGTGGTTCACGCGAATGGCGGTAGCAGGCGCCGTGATCACTACGCTGTCCGCGCTGAAATTGGGCTATCCAAAGGTCGACGAAGATAAGTTGAAAGAACTTGCGGTGGCCCGGCAAGCGTTGAATGGCGGACCAGCTAACCAGGATCTCAAAGCCAAAGCGGCAGCGTCATGAGCGAAGCGCTGGCCCGGTCATCAGGACTACTCAGCACCATTTCACGAGTTGCACCCGGAATTGGTTGGTTGCGTGGTTATGAAACTACCTGGCTACGCGCGGACTTAGTTGCCGGACTTACACTGGCGGCTTACTTGTTACCGGCCGGTATCGGTGATGCCTCACTGGCTGGCCTGCCACCGCAAGCTGGTATCTACGCTTGTTTGTTTTCCGGTCTCGTCTTCTGGCTATTTTGTAGTTCACGAAACACGGCCATCACTGTCACCTCGGCCATCTCACTCCTGGTTGGATCATCACTCGGCGTCCTTGCGGGAGGAGATATCTCCCGCTTCGCTGCCCTGGCTGCCTGTACGGCGTTATTGGTTTCCGTCATCGCCTTTCTCGCCTGGTTGGTTAAGGCTGGAGCTATCGTCAATTTCATCTCTGAGACCGTGTTATTGGGATTCAAAGCTGGGGTCGCACTCTACCTCGCAAGCACACAGTTACCGAAGTTGTTTGGGTTCAAGGGTGGCGAAGGTAATTTCTGGGAACGCAGCGGTTACTTCTTCTCTCACCTGGGCCAAACAAACGGGGCCGCCCTGGCGCTCGGGCTAAGTGCGCTCGCGTTGCTGATATTTGGCAAGAAGTTCCTCAAGAATCGTCCGGTCTCGATCGTGGTTGTAGTTGGAGGAATCGTGGCCGCTTCGGTACTGGGCCTCGATGCGCTCGGGGTGAAGATGCTGGGCGAAGTTCCGCAAGGCCTACCTCCAATTGGCCTTCCGGCAGTGCACTGGAGCGATCTGAATCAACTGTTGCCCCTCGCGATCGCTTGCTTCATGCTGGGTGCGGTTGAAACTGCGGCAATCGGCAGGATGTTCGCGTCGAAGCATCGTTACCGGTTTGACAGTAACCAGGAATTTCTGGCCCTCGCTGCGGCGAACCTCGCAGCCGGAGTGGGCCATGGCTTTCCCGTTAGCGGCGGGATGTCGCAATCGCTTGTTAACGAGGGCAGCAACGCGCGGACTCCTCTGAGCGGATTTATTGCGGCGACAATCATCCTGCTGGTAAGCCTCTTCCTCTCATCAACTCTGCGCAACCTGCCCCAGCCAGTGCTGGCAGCAATTGTATTGGTGGCCGTGGCGGGTTTACTAAAGGTTTCTGAATTGCGACACCTCTGGCGAGTAGATCGGGCGGAGTTTGTGGTCGCCATGGCCGCTCTGATTGGTGTGTTAGGTTCAGGCCTTTTGCGCGGCGTACTTATTGGAGCCCTGATTTCGCTGGTGCAATTGTTGCGGCGATCGTCTCAACCCAAGGTGGCTTTCCTGGGCCGAATCCCCGGCACCCATCGTTTCTCTGACCTGGCGCGCAATCCCGACAATGAGAGCATTCCGGGGGCATTGATTTTTCGCGTAGAAGCAAGCCTGCTCTATTTCAATGTCGAACACGTGCGACAGGCAGTGTTAAAGCGCATCCACAGTGAATCCGAGTTACCCAAGCTTGTATTGTGTGACCTGTCAAATTCTCCGCACGTAGATTTGCAAAGCGCACGGACGCTCGGTGAATTGGAGGAAGAGTTAGAAGCGCTGCATATACCGATGCGCGTGGTGGAAACTCGCTCATCAGTCAGAGACCGACTTCGGGCGGAAGGTCTGGACGAAAGGTTAGGCGGTATAAATCGCTTTCGTTCCGTTGCTGAGGTGATCGAGGAGTTTGAACGCACCCGTAGCGACGGATTGGCACGCAGTACAGCAACCGGGTAACCTGTTCTGACCCTCGCGATCTCACACCCTAATCGTTTTAGGAGATCCCTTCCTTGGCTTTTAATCGCGCCACCCTCAAGAGCGAATCGTATCGGATAGTGGGAGTCCTCTGCCTGTTACTGCTGCTGTTGCTGTTTGTGATTGTCCGCGGCCTCGCTATTCGGTACAGCCCACAACTCCTGGCCTCCGAAGCGTTAATTCTCGTCGCAGTAATTGTCGGCGAGATAACAATGCTGCAATTTGTCAGGCGCGCGCTACGGAACGAAACTAAGATTCCCTTAGCAGTCCGCGTGATCGATGTCTTAGTTGAGACGCAAGTACCCACGATTGCTCTGCTGTTGCTGATCGAAAGTCGCGTGCTCAGTCCACGCCAGGCACTCGTAGCGCCCACGATCCTCCTTTATCTACTCTTCATCATTCTTTCGACTCTCCGGCTCAACCCAATCCTCTCAGTTCTAACTGGTTTGTCGTCAGCCCTCGGATATCTAACCATGGTCTTGTTAGTGGAGAGTGTGTATCCCAGTTCCACCACCGATGCTGCGATCTTCCCCTTGCGCGTCTACTTTGTTTATGCGGGCATGATCCTGGTTAGTGGCATCGTCGCTGCTTTAGTCGCTAACGAGATTCGCAAACATGTGCGGGCCGCACTACGAGAAGCGGAGTTGCAGGCCGAGCTCGAGCGGATGAATCACGACCTGGGTATCGCGCAATCGATTCAACAAGGACTGCTTCCCTCTTCTGCTCCTAAGTTGGATCGGTTTGAGATTGCCGGTTGGAACCAACCAGCGGACCAGACCGGAGGAGACTATTTCGACTGGCAACAACTTCCCGACGGCCGATTGGCCATTAGCCTGGGTGATGCCACTGGCCACGGTATTGGCCCGGCATTGGTGAGCACCTCGTGCCGGGCTTATGCGCGGGCCAGTGTCCTGGCGGGCAACGAGCAGAATGGATTGCTCAATCGTCTCAATCAATTACTGGCTGACGATCTTTCGGCCAATCGATTTGTTACGTTTGTTGTCGTATTTCTTGATCCCGCTCGGGCCGAGGTCAAGGTGCTCTCGGCTGGTCATGGTCCAATTCTTTATTATCGTCGGGCAGCGGATGCGATTGAAAACCTTGAGGCCCAGGGAATTCCCCTGGGAATGATTGCGAGTATCAGCTATGAGCACGCTAGCGAACGACAGCTCGAGCCCGGAGATATGTTGGTGCTGGTAACGGACGGGTTTTACGAATGGGAAGATCCTGACGAGCAACAATTTGGCATGGCCCGCCTGGAAAACGTCATCCGAGAGTCGCGCGATTACTCAGCCCAGGAAGTTATCGCCTGCTTACGGACGGCAGTGGAGACCTTCTGCAAAGGAACGAAACAACAAGACGATCTAACCGCGGTAGTAATTAAACGGAAATTGGATCCACCCATTGCGCAGCTTTAATTGTAGACGTTAGCTGGCGGCTGGCTGACTCTTGAGACTGTTCTTCGCGAGCCAACCGACGCGATGTTCACGAATTACCACGACCGCTTCATCTGCGTTAGCCACACATACCGGAATATCTACATCCTGCGCGTTGATCAGTGGTGTCTCGAACCCCAACATCGAAT
>DATFRK010000856.1:0-5845 GCA_035263325.1 Pyrinomonadaceae bacterium
GGCAGTGTCCGACGAAAGTACCAACGTGTTATTGCCAGTGACAATCCGACCGTTGATTAAGTTAAGAGCTAGCGCCGAATTCGTAAGGGTCAAATCCCCACCAGCGATGGTGAGGGAGTTAGCGGGGTCGTTGTCGTCGTACAACAGAGTCGTCAACGACCTGGTGGGGTTAATTTCGACACCGGTAACTCGCGCGGTAGTAGTACGCGCATAGAATGCCACCTGGCCTCCGGTGCCGAGATTAAAAGTTGGAGCGACGTCGAAATTTCCGGCGACCGTCGGGATCGCCCCGTTATTCCCGATCTGAGTCGTGCCGGTGCTAGTGCCGCCGACGCCGAGCGTAAGTTTGTTAGTATTGGTGACGTTACCGGTGAAGAGAGCGATGCGGCTCACCATCAAGTTGCTCGCAGCCGGATCTAAAGTCACCCCACCCACGGAGTCGAAGTCAACTGAACGCAGCGGTTCTGCGATCGTACCTGCCGTTCCTGATCCGGTATAGGTCTGAGTTGTTCCTGCCGTGTCATAGAAGTAGAAACGACTGCCTACCGGAGATCCGGTAACGGTTCCGTTGTTGGTGAAGGTCGCACCACGTGTTGCCACGAGGGCGCCGTTCAACGCAAACGTACAGCCCGGATTGACCGTCACGTTTCCCGAGATGATGGTCTGGCCCGTGAACGTCGCCGTCTTGCTGTTGCTGGTATTGTCGATGACGAGGCGGGGGGTAAAGCCGCGAATGCGGAAGTTGAGATTTGTAGCGGTAGCGGCGGTACCGACGTTCAGTGTGCCACCGGTGATATTGGTGTCGGTGATGGCCCGCACTCGGTAATCAAGCGGGGAGGCGGCTACTGAAGCTTGAACGAGATTTAGCACGCCGCCACTGAAGTTAAAGGTTGAGCTAAGGCTGAACAGGTCGAAGGTGGCAAAGCCCGAGCGGGTGTTGGCCACTACTCCAACGTTGACGGTGCCCCCAGATTGAGTCCAGGTAACGTCCTCCTGCGGATCGATACGCGTCGCGTTAATCGTACCGCCTTCGATAATGAATTGGGCCCCGCTACCACCGCCAAGACCGTCAGCTCCAGTAACACCGATCCCAAACGTTCCTTGCGTCAAGCGGAACAGCCCGTTGTTTTGCGAAGTCGTGCCGCCGGCCTGAGGCGTGACTGAGACATTCGGATTGTTGAGCCAGAATCCGGCAGTCGCCGGTATGACATAAGTAGGACTGGTAAAGATGCGGTTGGTCAGCGGAAAAGATCCTGAGAGCTTAAACGTGCCGTTGATTAAATTCAGGAACCCGGCCACGTCGGTGTTCACGCCCTGGACAGTAAGGTTAGGGATGTTCAGTTCTACGATTGAATTGGGCGAACTCCCTTTGTTTACTGTGATAGCCCTGACGTCGGTAGTAAAACCAGTGCCGCCGAAGGTTGCATTTCCCTCCTTGGTAAAAACAATGCCTGCGCCGGCTGTATTCCCATTGGTGCTGAAATCCAGCACGCCATTGTTTGTTAGGTTGCCGCCAACGGAGAGCACATGGGTTGTTACCGATCCGGTTGCAGCCGACTGAAGGAATCCGCTGCTGGAGATCGTCACGTTACCCCCGACAGTGAGAGAGCGCGCCACATTTGGCTCGAATTGCAAAACCGCCAGTCCGGCATTACCGACGCGAACAGTGAAGGCCACGGCGTCGGTATCGATCGTGACGACCGAGGAGTCGTCGATGATCACGTTGTCAGCTGCGGTCGGAACTTCACCGCTCAGCCAGGTGCTGGGTGAACTCCAATTACCAACGGTAGGGGTAGAAAAGATAGTGCGCGGATTGGTGGTGGTGACGCTGTTAGCGGCGGCGCTGCTGAGTGCGCCCTCGGTTAAGGCGCGAACTTCGTAAAAGTAGTGTGTGCCCGGGGCGAGATCGTTGTCAGCAAAAGAGGTGGTATTGGCTGCCGTCTGGGTGAGGAAGGAAAAGTTGACTCCATCAGTGGAGCGATAGACCACGAAGCCGATTTCATTACTTGAGTTGTCGGTCCAATTGAGCGTGGTGGCCAGACCGGTGGTGCCGGCGAAGTTCAAAGCAGAAGGAGCGGCAGGCGGTTGCGGCGTAAACAGATAAGCCTTGCCGGCCGGGATAGCGTCGCCCTGGGAGTTATTCGAAGTCGTATAAGAGACGCTATCAGTAGCTGTCGTAATACTGACGAGATTGTTGGCCGCGCCCGATTGCAGTCCGTTTGTATAACCACCGTTGGCGGCGACGTTGGCGGCTGGAATGGCGGCGTAGACAAATTCAATCACCCCCGTACTTTCAAACAACCACATTTGAAAGGTGCCGTTGCCATTGCCGAGACAACCGGCGCCTCGGGAGATCTGCATATTCTGCCACTCAACAACCAACTTGCGATTGGGAGCAGCGCCGACTGTTTTGAAATGGACTTTGCCGTTAGCCCCCACGCAGAGCTCATCCCAGTACGGAGCGATCTTCGGCGCATTATTAGTCGTAGCCAGTGTGTTAGTGGTCGAAAGGCCGGTAGGAGCTGCACCGAGTCGCGCAAAACCATTGCTGTTGACGCCAAACTGAGTGAAGCGTACCCCGTCGTACCAGAAATCAAAGCCGATGTTGACGGTTGGGGAATTAGCATCATCGGTGTTTGGACCAACGAGAAAAGTTGTACCACTTGACATGTCTTCGAGTGGAATTCCGGTAGTACTCGAAAAAGGGTAACTAGTGGTAGTGAGTGCGGTCGGGGAGAAGGTCACAGATTTCTGGGGTGCAGCCGTGGTTGTTAGCTCATCTTTGGGTTCCTTGAGCGATATTTGCTCTGAGGGAACGTCATCAGGCGATGGAGTCTTTTGGCTCGGGGCTTTTTGTGCGATGGTTTGAGTAAACAGCAATAAGACTAAGCTGATAACGATGATGGCGGAAAATGACAGAGATCTATCCAAGGTCGGGGTTGGGGGGCGATAGCTCATTAGTTCTTCTCCGAGTCGCGGTAAGAGATCTGCGGAACTTGTTTTCGTCAACTGACGGAAGTTGGAGCTATTCCGTGAAACTGCTGGGCCGAGTTGAAACGAATCCGCTGATGAGACTGGGTCGAAAGTAAATCGGAATGACCTTGCGAGGGCTCCGAAAACTTTATTAGATGTTCAAACGGAGATTAGAGCAGGCGACAAAGGAAAGTCAACAAAATTGCCGATTGCCAAATTGGCGATTGATCTTTGTGGTCTCGTGTTTAATCGGTTCGCAACAATCGCCAATCACGAACTGGCTAGTGGAAGTTCTCCACCACCATGATGTCGCTTTCCAGGCTGTCCGTCTGTACGTACAGCAGTGACCGTCCATCCGGTGAAACAGCAAGACTGGGATACACGAGTTGCAAATCCTTCTCCACAGTTGCCACCTTTGTCGAGCGCTTGGTAGCGTAGTTGAAAAACTCAATGGTGGGATGAGGGGTAGCGTTCAGGTTCACGAAGTAGAGGCCCTTATCGATCATGGCCCAGAGTCCTTGCACTGGATCAGCGCAGACGAGTGTCTCGTCGCCGCCCGCGACCGGGAGTTTCCAGACGCCGGCAACGCCAAACCCCTTGGTGTAGTAGATGAAACTGCCATCTAACGATTCGAATCCTTCGCGACCGCCTTGACGGGTCACTTGCACCGGCTCGCCGCGACCTTCGGCAGGCTTCTTCCACAACTGCCAGTCTCCGGTGCGGTTTGAACCGAAATAGATCCAGTTTCCATCTCGCGACCAGCTGGGCCTGACTTCGTCAGACGTACCTTCGGTGAGACGTCGTGGCTTGCCTCCTTCGGCGTCGATAACATAGATATCGCGTTGACCGGCCGCGGTGGAATCGAAAGCGATCTGTTTGCCGTCTGGTGACCAGCGCGCTGAGCCCACATCAGGACCGGCGAATGAAGTTAACTGCAGCGGATTCATCCCGTCCGCGTCGCACACCCAGATTTCATTGTTGCCAGTTCTACCCGAGGTAAAAACTATTCTCTTCCCGTCGGGTGAGTACTGAGGTCCATAGTCCTGGCGGGTTGAGGAGATTAGTCTCACCGGACTTAGGCCGGGAGTTGTTTCAATGCGCCAGATGTTTGTGTCTCTGACTTCCTGCGAATAAGCCAGGCGATCTCCTTGTCGCGAAATAGCGAGCGTGGAAGCACTGTCTCCGCCAACTGCCAACTGTTCGGGCGAGCCGCCAGTTGCCGGTACCTTCCAGAGCCTGAGACTTCCGTAGTACCAGACAGAAAAAACAATATCGTGACCATCAGCGGTCCAGGCCAAACTTCTACCGCTGCGATTATCAAAAGTCAGCCGGCGTGGTTCACCACCCGAGGCGGGCATCACATAGATCTCAACATCACGACTCGATGCCCCGCGCACAAACGCCAGCGACTTTCCGTCAGGCGAATAGATTGGAGTCGAGTCGCCGATGAATCCAGCCGGCGGTTTGGTCAGTTGATGTGCTTCCAGACTATCCAGCGCAAGCAGAAAGATGCTGTTAGGTTCCTTCGGTGAGCGTTGCCCGGAGAAAGCTAAATACTTTCCGTCGGGAGACCACGACAATGAGTTGCCGTATTCGTACAGCTCTAAAAAGCCTGACGTCCCCGAATACAGCTTCCGTTCGGAGCCACCAATGGCAGGAATAGTAATGATACTGATTTCACTTCCGGACTGACGGATGAAAGCGATCTGTTGACCATCAGGAGACCATACCGGGTAAAGGTCGTCTAACGGGCTGGACGTCAACTGGAGTGGACGCGTAGCAGTGTTAACGAACTTGACGTAGATGTCGAAGTTGTCACCTTTCTCTCCGTTCCAGGCGAACGCCAGTTGCTTACCATCGGGAGAGAAAGCTGGTTGCAACTCGCGGCCTGGATAACTGGTGAACGGGACGATCTTAGCCTGCGCTATAACGGGCTTCGTTTTGCCCGGCCCAAGAAACTTATACCAGGCAAGTACGCCACCGGCGACGAGCACCACCACTAACAAGGCGGCGACGACGTTTCGTCGCGTAATGAGTGTCCTGGGCGGTTGCGGGTGGCTCGAACTGTCGCGCCTGGTGTCAGCGTCCAGATCCTGTTTCAAGTTTTTTAGATCGTTTTGAAACTCGGCGGCCGTTTGGTAGCGCTGATCCGTATTCTTTGCCAGGGCCTTCTTAAGAATCTGTTGCAGCGCAGGGGAATGTTGTTGCGTCTCGTCAGCCAGGACTGGAGGTTCCTTCTCAAGGATTGCCGCAATAACATCACTCCTGGTGGCGCCGGCGAATGGCACATAACCAGTGAGCATTTCATACAGCACGACGCCCAAGCTCCAGATGTCTGTACGCGGATCGATTTCCAGTCCGCGCGTCTGTTCCGGTGACATGTAGGCAGAGGTGCCGAGCACTACTCCCGCATCAGTTTCAAAGCGTTGCTGAGTGGATTGTTCCGGCCCGTTGTAGTTTGGTTCTGGTTCAGTGACCTTGGCCAGGCCAAAGTCCAATATCTTCACCAGTGCATCACGCCTGAGCATGATGTTTTCCGGCTTGATGTCTCGATGAACAATCCCTGCCGCATGAGCGGCGGAGAGGGCGCTGGCAACCTGCATCGCGATATCAAGCACTTCAGGGAGTTTCAAGCGGTCTCGATTTAGTCGTTGGCGGAGAGTTTCGCCGTCGATGTATTCCGCGGCGATGAAACGGTGGTCGTCTACCTGCTCGATGTCATAGATGGTCAGGATGTTGGGGTGGTTTAAAGCTGAGGCCGCCCGCGCTTCTCGTTCCAGCCGTAGCCGGTCCCGGCTGGAGACAAAATTTGCACCCAGGACCTTGATCGCTACTTCACGTCCCAACTTTGTATCGCGGGCCAGGTAAACCT
>DATFRK010000857.1:0-5059 GCA_035263325.1 Pyrinomonadaceae bacterium
ATATAAAAAAGGAGCAGAGAGCGATGAACCCCCAAGTCTCCCAACGTGGAGCGACTCTACCGCTTCTTGGTACATATCCTTTGACACTCCACCATTCTGGACCAAGATACCAACCGCCAACGATGAGTCCAGCTACGAGTAGCAATCCAGTGATTTTTATTACTGGCTTACGTGAGTCAAGCCACAGTAAATCTTTCCAAATTATCCGCAGAATCCACATCCGTCTGATTTTAAGGCTCTTCGCGCGCGACAAACAATAAGAACGTCTAAATAACTTCACTCCAGAAGGGGGACAAAGGTAACGTGGTTCCCTTTGGCAAGATAAATTTTGTCTGGATCTCAGATTAGGACACTACCGAGAGTTGAGCCAACTCGACAAGTAACCAAATTCACAGTTAAAATCAGCGGCTTCGCAACTCTGATTCAGCCAAAAGTCTGGGACAGTTGAACCCCATTAACGAATGGACTTTGATCGCAGCCTGACTTCCAGGATCTACTGGACCATGGCGACCGCCACGGGTCTCGCAGTATCAGTGTCGGCATTTTATGCGCCCTGGAGAGTTACCACCGGCTTGTTGCTGGGCGGTCTGCTGGCGTTGATTAATCATCACTGGTTGCAGCGGTCCACCGGCGCGGCGCTGGCAGTTGTCGCTTTTGGTGAAAAACCCCGGATCACATTGCTGACCTACGGGTTGAGATATTTGGTGATTGGGGCGGTCACATATGTCGCTTACGAACTAAGACTGGCCTCGTTGACGGCGATCCTGGCCGGACTGGCAACGTTTGTGGTGGCCCTGTTGGTTGAAGCTATTAGAGAGTTCTATTTCGCAATCATACAGCGAGAGGAAATCAGTTAAATGTTCTGGTTGCAGGAAGCTGCGGAAAAGGTAGCGGAACACGCCGAAGAAGCGGAAGCGCATGTACCGATCATCGTAGAGTGGGTGAATCGCAATTTTGGTGAGGCCGCACTCGCTTTTGAATTGAAGTACACGAAGCCCATCTGGGACAAGGTACTTGGCTTTTTCGGTAGTACCCCGGAAGCTGCGTTTGGTCCCTACACCGCTGAAAATGCAATCCCCTGGTACACGGTGATGTTCGTCATCGCCTGCCTCCTGAGTGTAGTAATCATTTGGATCTTTAAGGGACAGTTGTCGGAAGACGAACCCGGGCACGGACAACAAACTCTCGAGGTTAGTGTGTTGGCCGTGCGCAGTATGCTGGAAGACATTGTAGGTCCGCATGGCTTGAAGTACTTCCCGGTGGTGATGACCTTTGCCGTCTTGATTCTAGTCTCCAACTTGATGGGACTGTTTCCCTTGTTCATGTCGCCAACATCGGCCACCAGTGTCACCTTCGCCCTCGGTCTCAGTTCATTTCTTTATTACAATTACATCGGCATTAGTGAAAACGGTCTCCTCGGCCATTTGAAGCATCTTGCCGGACCTATTTGGTGGATCGGCTGGCTGATTTTCCCGATTGAGTTGATTAGTAACCTTATTCGACCGTTTTCCCTGGGCATTCGTCTCTTCGGAAACATGTTTGCCGATGAGAAGGTGATGGAAACGCTCTCACAACTGGCGCCTCCCTACACGTGGTTTGCGCCAATCCTGCTCATGCCGTTGAGCGTTTTCGTTGCCTTCATTCAAACGTTTGTTTTCATCTTACTCTCGCAACTGTACATCAGTGAGGTCTCGCACCCACCGCATGAGGCACATGATGCTCATGGTGAGCACGAAGACGAAGACGAGGGAATGGAAATCATAGCGCCAGTTCTTACTTAGATGGCTTTATAACTGTGTTGGTGAGCGATGTGGCAGACGGGCCACGCACGTTGCCGCGCAAAGAAACTTTCTTAGGCAGGGACTTTCCAACAAACCACCATACGACGATTCATTGCTTCGGCGTGTTCGAAGCTTCATATGTCTGTCTCGCAGGAGCGCCGTTGTAAGAGGGGCGGTGGATACCGGAGCCGGGCGAAATCATAAAACATGTCGTTGGTTGTGCACTTGGTTCCCTTCATGCCCACTAGTTGACTATTTGAAGGAGACGATATGAGCAAATTCAGAATGGTACTGTTCGCGTTGGTTGGTATTCTGATGAGCGGAATGACGGTTTTTGCCCAGGCCGGTGAGGCCGCCGGTGATAACGCGTTTTCGGTAAGTAAGAGCCGGGCGTTGGCAGCTGGCGTTGGTTTTGCTATCGCCGTATTTGGTGGCGCACTTGGTCAGTCGCGGATTGGCGCTTCGGCGTGTGAGGGAGCGGCCCGCAATCCTGGGGCAGCTGGTCGTATCCAGACCATGATGATCCTGGGACTGGCGCTGATTGAGTCGTTGGTGCTGTTCGCGCTACTCGTGGTCTTCGCCGTAGTAAAGCCGAGCTAACCAGCCACACCCAACATGGAACTACGACGGGCGGCAGACTTCGGTCTCGCCGCCCATATTGTTGATTTTAGATTTTAGAGTTTTGATTTTTGATCTTTTTGTACAGCAGCAATCGGCAATCAAAAATCTAAAATCGAAAATAAAAGACCCAATTCCCCTCACTGTACTGTCTTGAGGCCCTGTGTTAGTCTCAGACTACTCCCCTCAATTCCCTTAATGAGGCGCAACTGCTGATGAAAACTTGTCCGAAGTGTGGTGTTGAATATTCTGACACAACCACTCTCTGTCCTAACGACGGGGTTGCGCTCGAAACCACAGTCGACTCGCTAGTCGGTCAGGTGCTGGCCGGAAAATACCGCATTGACGAACGCCTCAGTGAAGGTGGCATGGGCACAGTCTACCGCGGCACTCACGTATTGATGGACAAGACCGTGGCCATCAAAGTGCTGCGTCCTTCACTCGCCGCCGACGAAAAAATTGTCGCTCGTTTCTCGCGCGAGGCTCGGGCTGCATCTCGCATTTCGCATCCCAATGCCTTAAGCGTCACTGACTTTGGGGAAGACGAGAAGGGGATCGTTTTCCTGGTGATGGAGTACTTGAGCGGCAAGACTTTGAAACAATTGATTCGTGACGAAGGTCCGCTACCGCTCGCCCGCGTGGTTGACATCATGCGCCAGGTGGGCGCGGCATTACAGGCGGCGCACGAGCAGGGTGTGGTTCATCGCGATCTGAAGAGCGACAATATCATGTTGCTCAACACTGCGGTTGGAGATCATGCGAAAGTGCTTGATTTTGGCATTGCCAAGATCAACGAAGGGGAAGGCGAATTTGATCCCGGTCTCACTGCTCCCAACCTGGTAATCGGCACGCCGCAGTACATGTCGCCTGAACAATGTTCACAAAGCGGCGAGATTGATGCCCGTTCCGACATTTATTCGCTAGGAGTGATTCTCTATGAAATGTTGGTGGGTCACGTGCCCTTTAGTGGCGACTCGCCCACGATGGTCATGTTGAAGCACTTGCAGGAGCCAGTCCCGTCGGTGCTTGACGAGCGTCAGGACCTTCCGGCTCCGGTTGCGCGAGTTGTATCCCGGGCGATGGCCAAGGTTCCGGATAATCGTTATCAAACTGTCAGCGAGTTACTCGAGGATCTGACTTTAGCGGCCGGCATGACGGTCAATGTACCGGTCGTTATTCCTACAAGTGTAGGAGCCTCCCCCACGGCGGTCAGTGGCGATGTGGATGAAGTCACCGTGGTGCGTCCGCGAGCTGAACCTGTCTCTGCACCCCGGCAGCAGATTCACGTGCCGGTGGCGGAAGCTCCCGCTGTTGTCGTACCGAAGGCAGCAAACTTCAATCCCCTCAAGATATTGATTCCCTCGGCTGTGGCCCTGCTGGTGGTCTTTGCCGTCATCTATGCTGTAACGCGCGAATCTGAGACTAGCAATGCCAACAACAACACCAACCAGACGCAGACTCTAGCTTCAGATCCCAATAGTCAACCGGCTGTCGCGGCGTCGCCGGCAACCGGAAAGAATGAACAGGGGATTCCCTCAGGAGGAACAATAAGTCCGGCAACCAACGCGAATGCGAATGTGAACGCTAACGCCAACGCAGAATTCCAACCGACACCCAGCGAAAACAGCAACACCAACGCGAACACCAACAGCAACGAAAACGCAAACAGCAATCGCAAGGCTCCCTCAGTGCCCACACCGACTCGTACTGTGAGTCCGGAAGAGGAACCACCACCGCCGGTCCCATCGCCTACCAAGCCACCAGCACCGAAGCCATCACCAACCGTCGCGCCACCGGCTGCTACTCCTTGATTCCGATTCCAGAGACGTTGAGGATCATGCGGGAGAGTTCAGCCCCGTTCTCGATCTCGATCTCAATTTCGAGGACATAGAAAGGGAAGTTGACATTCAGCGGCTCGAGCTTAACCGCATCCTTCGCTGTAGTGATTAGGGAATCCGCGCCCGCCCGCTTGGCCTCATTGATCAGTGTGTTGAGATCCGCCTGTGAGTAGTGGTGATGATCGGGAAAGGTCTTTTCGAGTGCTAGCTCATACCCTTCGCGCCGCAAGTGTGCAAAGAAGGAGCGCGGGTTGCCCACGGCACAGAAAGCTGCGACTCGTCTTGATGGCGGCTCAGCTTGATGGGTTTGGCCAAGCAAATGGATACCAACCGGTTTCATCTGCGACAGAAATACGGGACGACCGCCGCTATGAGAGTCCACCTCGACGACGAGACCGCTGACATCATCTATCTGATCGGTTCTGGTCAGTACCACGCAATCAGCCCGTTGTAGGCCGTTGACAGGTTCGCGCAGACGACCCGCCGGTAGCAGGCTCCCACCACCCCAGGGATTCGTCGCGTCGATGGTGACGATGTTCAGGGCGCGCGCCAGACGCAAGTGTTGAAATCCATCATCCAGCACAAAACAGTCAACCCCGAGATGCTTAATAGCTCCTTCGCCGGCTGAGACGCGATCGGCGTCACTCACTACCGCTGCCAATCCCTGGAGCTTCCGGGCCAGGAGCAATGCTTCATCACCGGCTTCGGCAGCTGAGGGGAACACGGTCTTGCCGTCGGAGACAAGCACATGCCGCTTGGCGTTTTCCCGACCGTAACCGCGCGTCAGGATGCAGACTTTCTTACCATTCGCAGCCAGCACGC
>DATFRK010000858.1:0-7294 GCA_035263325.1 Pyrinomonadaceae bacterium
GCAACGCATGGACCAATTTGCTCACACCGATCGAAACGATCTACACGCCTCTCAATTCAGCCGCTGCGGAAAACGTTGGCCTGGACACAGTCTAGATTGCCGATCGCAAGCGTTCTCTGGTGAAACTCAACTTAATGCCAACACAGTCAGTACCATCTCGCGGTAGCGGATGGGTCGCCTCTCAACACTGAGAGCCTGGTCTGATAGAGGCGACCCATCCGCTACCGCGAGATGGTACTGACTGTGTTGCATGTAAAAAAGCTGGCCGCGAGGAAAACCCGCGGCCAGGTAGTTAAGAGGATTTGACGACTCACTGCCGAGAGCTACTCGTCGTCATCGTCATCATCGCAGTCACTCACTCTCTTCCAGGCTTTCTGATAGTGCTTGATCGCCTCGTCGAAATGACCGCGAGCCCCCTCTAAGTCACCCTTTGCCAACTCTACTAGAGCGGCGGCAATCTTTTTAGGATTGACGCCAGTTGCTTCGGCGATTGCGGTTGTGGCCAGCTTACGATCGATTGCCACCAGGATGTTGACCCAGCGTTGGATGGTCGCGTCCGAGATATTCGACGAACTTCGGTCACGAATCATCTCCATGAGTTCCTCGACCGCCTCTTCGTGACCCTTGAACACCTTTTTCCCGTGTGGGCAGGTTAGGTGATTACCATCAATTGTCCACAGGCTCGGGTTAAGTGTGGTGTCGAGTGCCTGGATGGCGTCCTTGAGTTCCTCTTTGTCCTTGCGATTGGTAGCTGTCGCCAGCGCATCGCTGAGTTCAGCACGAATGGCTTGCGTTGATACTTTTAACGAGCCAATCGTGAATGCGCCATTAACCAGAGTGATGTCAAAGTTGCTGAGAGTATCGCCACTGACAACCGGAACGATCACGGTGGTGCCAGGATCTGGTCCAACTGACGCCGGATTATTAACACATACCAAGGTGCCCACAAACGGCCCGGATAGCACACAACTTGAGGGCGATTTTGGCAGTCCATCGTAAATGGCGACGCCACTGCCGGCGGTCGCCGTAACCGGTGCTCGAGCTATTGAGAAGGTCCGGGTTACATCCAGGGCTGGACTAAAGTTAGCGTCACCTGCCTGTGAAGCAGTGATGGTGCAGCTACCGGCGGCGGTGAGCGTCACGATATTGCCCGAGACCGTGCAGTTACCGTTAGCCGCGTACGACACCGGCAGACCGGAACTAGCCGTAGCGTTCAGGGCAAACGGGGCATCGCCGTAAGTCTTGTCGGGTGGTTGCGGGAATGTGATTGCCTGGTTCAAGCCATCGATCTGGAACTGGAAGAGTGTCCGTGCTTGTGGGCCATTCGGATATTCAATACCCGCATTCTGCGCCGTCGAGTTCATGCCGATGCTCTTCACAGTGAGTGTCTTACCGTTGGGGCTGACATCGAGCACCGTGAAGTTGAAAGTGTCAGGACTGTAGAAGTCCACCGGTTGCGGGTTTGTGCCCGCCGTTGGATCGCCGTCGCGGGTGAGGTTGTGAAGGCCCGGATAGTTCTGCAGACCAATCGGATCAATGCCGGCGGCAACCTGCGCATTGGCAAGGCTGTCGGCGATCGCTTTGACATTGGTAAACGAGTGGTCAGTGATCGCATCAGGACCGGTCGCGCCCAGCGGGCCACAGACGATCGCGAAGGTGAAGGGCACCTTCACATAGCTTGACTGCAGATTAGTTTGACCCGATGGCGAGTAGTAGAGTTCGTTGATGCGGTTTTGGTGATCATCCGTCGAGAGGAAGACCACGTTGGTGATGTGGTTATCTGCGATGAACTTCAATAGGTCATTGCGTTCGGCGCGATAGCCACCAATGAACGATTTGCCTCCGTCGGCGTTCACCGAAGTGAGTGTACCGCTAAGGGCGCCACCGATTGGTCCAAGTTGATCGATTGGATCGGAGACCGACACAAACTTCCAGGTCGTACCGTCATTCTGCGCGTTGAGCAGAGTCTGCTTGAGCCAGGCTAGCTGCGTGACGCCGAGATAGGTGCGGTTGGAATTGTCTGCGCGTGGTCCAGTGTCGTCTGCCGCGGCATTGTCAGTCTTCAAACGAATATCGCGGTATGAGCGGGAGTCGGTATTGACGAAGAGCGAATTCCGCCCCCAGTGAACCGCCGAGTAAAGCTGCCTCGTACCATTCGTACGCGGATCGTTGGGCGCATTTACAAGGCCACGATCGGCGATTGGTTCATACTCGAGGAAGACGTTCTGCAGTGCCTGGAATCCGAGTGCTTTGTTCATGAAGCCGCCGAGATTGGCCAGGTCACCCGGAGATAGCAGGTCAGCGGCGTCGTTGACATTGTTGACATTGCCAGAGCCACCGGTATTTGCCCCGGTGAAGTTACGCGCATCAACGCCTCGACCTGAAGGCATGTCAGTACCGGCTGGACCACCAACAGAGCCGCCAGCTGGCGCACCTCCATCGATGTATTTACGGTTGCCCAGTTCATGATTGTCCCAGGTCGTGTAGTTACCCTGGGCTGCATGCAGTATCTGCAAACTGTTCTGACCGTCGACGTTCACCGGCAGGAAATTCTCGCGATACTTCTTTTCGTAATCCGCTTTCAATTGTGCCTGGGTGGCAAAGGGAGCGCTGCCGGGAATGAAAGCGCGCGGAATACCATTGAAGGTTAACGAGTCGTTGGAAAGGGTCACCGACGGGGAGTTGAGCCACGGTTGGCCGTTGTGTGGACCGCTGGCGGTTAGATTGCTGGCAGTCTCATAAATAACGTCGCCGAGGTTTAAGTAGAAGTCGAGTTGTTGCGCCGGGATCACGTTGGCCAACGCGTACGGACGCATCAGGCCATCGTTATCGCCGCTGAAGGCAAAGTGTAATGGTGCGTCGGAGTTCGCCAAAGGCACTGTCTTGAACGTGCCTGTCCCGCTGGTTTCACCTGTGCCGTCGACGACGAAGCGATAGAAGTAGCGCGTGTTGGCCTGCAGTCCATTGGCCATGAGCTTGAGCGTGAAATCCTTGCTCGTATCGCTCATACCATTGAACGTCAATGGCGTCCCGCTGAAGCCGGGATCGGTCGAGACCTGTGCTGTTATCGATACGCTGGCAGCGCGATTGAAGCGCGTCCAGAGTATGGCACCGTTCACGTCGGCATCGCCGGCAGCGACTCCCAGAAACGGATTGTCAGCGATCGTTACTGTAGCAGTCTTGTTAGCACCGACATCGTAACTACCCGAGTCTCCCAACGTCAGAGTCAACGTCTCATTGCCTTCGACCAGATTGTCGTTGACTGGTGTAATAGTGATATCGACGAACGATTGTCCCGCAGGAATCGTTGCCGCACCGGTCAGCGTCGGTGTGTAATCAGCGGCCGACGCTCGTCCCGGACCCGTAGCGATCGTGTAACTGACCGTCAATGGGCCAAGAGTGCCACCGCTACGAGTGATATGGAAAGTGCCCGTGTCATTGCCTGTTTCGGTCGCGTTGGCGTCGGTGGCAGTAATATTGACGACTGGTGCGGCCGCGGCGCCGATTGTTCCTGGAGATCCGATTTCGTTGGCGTCATGCGCGGCGGCGAATGCGCCGTTCACACCGACAGCACTCAAGGCGGAAATCGTGGTGTTATTCAGTCCCGCTGCGTTATCAAACGAGGGAAATGGACCAGAGGGCGAAGTGCTGAACGCGACGCCGGCTTGCAAGGTGCCGCCACTATCAAACAGGTTGACCTGATCGCCTCCAGTGCTGAGACCAACACCGGAACCGTTATAACTGCCGATTTGTAGATTCGGCGGCGGGTTCGTGCCAAACCAAAGTGCCTTGAACGCGGCACTCTTGCCTGCGAGATCTGCTGTCTCCAGAAAGATCACTGACTCGCCCGGAGCTATATTCGTGATGCCGTTCAGGGCGACGGCGTTGTTGAAGGTGTGGGAGTCGTCATCCATCTTCCAGCCGGTAATGTTCGCAGTAGCGTTGCCGATGTTGGTAACTTCGAACCAGTCTACGCGTAAGCTGGGATCGCTATTGCCACTGGACCACGGCGCGACCTCGGAGATGATGATTGAAGCATTACCTCCCGTAAACGGAGTAATCGTAAGCGTAAAGTTCGCGGATGCGTCTGGTGTGCTACCAACTGTGGGATCGTCGACACTGACGACGACGCTGTAGCTTGGCTTGGTAGTCGCGTTTAGAGCGGTGCCGGCGCGTAAGAACAACTGGGTGCCGATGATCTGGAAGAAGCCGGCGTCGGCCCCGGTGACCGCCAAATGGTTTGGGCCCAATCCATCGTCGTTAACGATGATGTCTGCAACCCTGATCGGCGCCGCCGTGCTCGCGTTCTCCGGAATCGAAGTGACAGCATTCGCCAGCGTCACTGCCGTGGGCGCCTGGTTAGGTGCATTGGATGGCGAGTAGACCCACAGTTGCGGATGGTTGCTATCGCCGCCGCCATTTTCATTAACAATGTAGAGGTTGCCATCGCGATCCATTGTCAGACCTTCGTCAGTTTGATCAGCCACTGACAACGGATTACCCGGATCGGAAACGATAGTCAGCGAACTCGAGACGTTGCCGGATCGATCGATGTTAATGATCTGGCCGGATTCCTGGCTTATTACCAGTAGGTGGTTGAAATCTGTTTGGCCGCTCAGCGACGGTAGATTCGAGAGAGCAAAGACATCGGAGAAGTCCGCCAGGTTTGCCAGGGCCGGATTGAAGAGATCGGTGGAACTTGTTGCCGTGGCTGATCCGTTAGTTGCAGTTCCCGCGACAAAATCGATGCCTGTTTGGAAGATGGATTGCGGATCCTTTTCCTTAACACAAATGAACCCGCTGGTCAGCGGGTCAAAGGAAATACCTTCAAGGCCGATGTTCCCGATTGTAGTGCCAAGTTTGACAGTTTGGACGTCTGTCTTGTGAAGAATGCCGCCGGCCACATACGTGAACAGATTGACCTGGCGATCTCGCTCCTCAAGTAGTACGAATTTTCCGGAGCCGACATAACTAATCCCTTCGGTATCAAAGAAGTCTGTTCCTTGTGGGCTTGGACCAGGGGCCAGCGTCATGGAGTCGATCAATTGGCCGGTTTTAGTGACCTGAACGACCGAAGTGCCCCCATCCCCCACAACAAACAGCGTATCGGTATCCCAATCGTAGGTTACGCCAGAGGCTTCCTGGGCCAGCAAGCTGTTGGGCGGGTGGGCGGTGCGCGTTGGTTCCGGCAAATCGAACCGGCCGACGCGAAGATAGGTGGACAAGTCAACGGAGGTAACGGGTGGCGGTGCAGGCAGTGGCGCCGGCTTAGTGGCACCGTTACTCGAATCCGCTCGGACCAATGGCAGGGAACGACCCAACAGGGCACCCAGGATAATGGCTAGAACAAGCAGGCAGGCAAACAGTTTACGAGGCACTTTGCTCACGTTTCTCTCTCCTTTTGGGTAAGACGAGGCAATCAGTTTTGCGACGTTATTTCTGGGTAATGAAGCGGAGACAATGTAAGGAGCTGATATTAAATCTGTGATAAGTTTTTCTAGACACCGTATGAACGAAACGACTCAGTACGGTTGGGTGAGGTAGGCGCCCAACGCCGGTTGCAAGCGGTTCCAAGAAAATGGAAGTTATCGGTCTTGAATTTCAGCAGTCTGAGGCGTTCGCAAAGGTACTAATTTCGCCGGTCTTTCTACATATTTAGAATTGGCCGGTGTTGCTTATAATCCCAAACCATGAGCAACTCAGCCTTATCCGGGGAGACGGATCAACCCGGCGGCAGCCCGGGTCGACACCTTCATCTCAGCCTACACCACGTCAACATCTGGGTCAGCGATCAGGAACGAAGCGTGCGGTTCTACGTAGACCAACTGGGGTTCCACCTATTTATCGACGTGCGCAATGAAGCTGGTGATCGTTGGGTAGCGGTATCGCCTCCCGATGGCGGTGCCATACTAGCCCTTCGTACTCCGGCTCCCAACTCGGACGAAAACAAACTCGTCGGCCAGAGTAGGGACGTCGTTTTTGCAACCGAGGATGTCGCTGCCAAGTTCCACCAGTGGCGCGAACGTGGTGTTCACTTCCATCACCCGCCCCAGTCACCACCCTGGGGCGGCAGCTTTACCCGGTTCGAGGACCTCGACGGTAACTCATTTGTTCTTATGGGTCGCGACGAGGTGACCCAATACATCGAACGCGAGCGTCGTACTGCTGCCGACAAACTCGAAGCTGAGCGGCGCGCTGCCCAGGAACTCGAAATCGCCAAACAGGTACAAGCCCGCCTATTTCCGCAAACCTTGCCAACGCTGCGCACACTTGACTATGCGGGTACTTGTCTTCCGGCCCGTGCAGTCGGTGGCGACTACTACGATTTCCTCGATCTCGGTCAACATCGGCTGGGGCTTATGATTGGAGACGTGTCCGGGAAGGGAATCGCCGCCGCGCTTTTGATGGCGCATCTGCAGGCTAATTTGCGTGGCCAGTGCGCCGGAATAGATCATCCTCAGCATCTCTTACAATCGGTGAATCACCTGTTTTACGAACACACCACTGATAACGCCTACGCCACCTTCTTTTACGCCGAATATGACGACCAGGCGCGGCGGTTACGTTATGCAAACTGTGGACATCTTTCCGGTCTCTTACTCCGCAGTAACGACACCGTTGAACGACTGGATTCCACAGGCACGGTACTGGGACTCTTTAACGAGTGGGATTGTTCGATTGCTGAACGCGAGCTATTTTCCGGAGACATCCTGGCCCTGTATACCGACGGCCTCAGTGAATCATTCGATTCGAGTGGCGACGAATTTGGCGAACAGCGTTTGGTCCAGTCGCTACGGCGTCACCGCGACTTGTCTTCATCTGCCATGCTTTCCTCGATCGTCAGGGATGTCCAGGACTTCAGTGTTCGTGAGCAGCACGACGACATCACGCTCATCGTGGCGAGATGCGAGCAAGACCACCGGTGAGGTGCCGTGGATCGCCAGTGATAGAAAAGCAGCACTTTCGCGACCTTGATGATGATTGTTAACCACACGCTTGCAATAATTGGTCGACCGTGAGGTGGTTATAATCGGCGAGATCTAAGAAACACTTCAGTGAACAGGCAATGATCGCCGACACTGCCACTTATCATCGCCGTGAGTTATCGGTAGCTCGGGATCGAGATGACCCGCGCCGGATCATGCCTCCCATCATGCCGGGCCATCGTCAAATCCTGGATGTAGGCTGTGGAGCGGGCCAAACTTTAATAGCCTCCAACCTCGACGCCGGAGTGTTAGCAGTGGGCGTTGATATTGATCATCCGGCACTCCTCCAGGGAAGACGGGCCGCTAAT
>DATFRK010000859.1:0-3494 GCA_035263325.1 Pyrinomonadaceae bacterium
GCGGTGGGCCAACTCTCCAATCGTTTGTGGCGCAAACAAGGTATCAGCATCGAGAGCGATGATGATTTCGCCTTTTGCGTGGCGCAGACCAGTGTTCAGTGCCTCTGCCTTCCCGGCGTTTGCTTCGGTGAACAGTCGGACACGACTTTCGTTGCCAAACTGCGCCGCAACTACTTCACTTGTCTTATCTTGTGAGCCATCATCAATGACGATGATTTCATACTTTTTGTAGTCTGAGGCTAGCAGGCTCTTAATGGTGTTAGCAATTACCGGCTCCTCGTTGTAGGCGGGCACAATAACCGAGACGAATGGCTGGTAGTTCTCGCCCGAATGAAGTCGACGCCGGCGACGAGAGCGCAGCCATTGCGCAAACGCCAGGGAACCAACAAACAGTAGACGACCCAGACCCAAGAGTATTCCGATCAAAAACACCCACTGCAAAACCCAACCACCGGTTGACAGGAAGAAGAAGGCAATGGAATCGGCGCGAGTAAACACGCGCTGACCGGGCGGGATCTCCGGCATCACCTGGTCTCGCGAAAAGCCGGCCAAATCAGATACCGGTACGAAACGAAATCCGCGGGCCTTCAACTCATGAATGATTTTCGGTAAGGCAGCGATGGTCGCGGAACGATCACCACCAGAGTCATGCAGCAGAATTACCTGACCCCGTGTTTCCGGGTTCTCATCCGTGGCCCGTTTAATCGTTCTCTCCACCACGTCGTCAGCGTTCACCGGTAACTGCCAGTCATCAGGATCGATGCGCACACCGATGATCAGGTATCCCAACTTTTGGGCGAGATAGGCCGGCTCGACGTCCTGCGGCTTGTCTGCTTCGGCGTCTCCGAAATAAGGCGGACGCAGCAGTACAGTCGAGCGACCAACTAGTGATTCGATCAACCTCTGCGTGGCCGCCAGTTCCAGTTTTGTCAGTGACGCAGGAATTTCACCAAGGTTGGGATGGGTAAAAGTATGATTCCCAATTTCGTGGCCCTCGTTGACTTCTCGACGGATTAGATCCGGATAGGCCTGGCCATTCTTACCTATTATGAAAAACGTAGCCGGCACATTTTCTTCTTTGAGAATATCGAGGATTGCCGGTGTCCAACGCGGATCTGGTCCATCATCAAAAGTCAGGGCGATCAGGCCCGGCTTATCACCGCTGCGCTCGATCACATAAGAAGAGGGCGTCGCCGTAAAGGTTTCATTCTTGATGAAACCGTTTTTTGGATCGACATCGATAGTGCGGGCGCCATCCTGCGGTCGGGATCTGACCTTCAAAATCTCGCCGTTCCCTTCAAAATCGACCTGATATCCATAAGCGATCTCTTTGATAGGTTCAGGTGAGGCATTCGCGGCATCCATCAACGACCAGATCGAAGGATCTTCTGAGCCCAGACGCCAGATGGCGTAACCGGCTGGTTTATAGCCGCTCGCTGCGCGCATCTGGTTGTAAGCAGTCACGGCATCAAGGAACCACACCGTGTGCTTCTTATCGTCGTCTTCGTAGTACTCGTAGTGCGGGTTGCGCGAGGTCGGGTCAAAAGATGGCTTTGCTTCGGATTCGTCTGCATGCAACAGTGCTTCCTGGAACGTTACCTCATCTGCTTCCTTTGCCCCTTCGGTCCAGTCGTAACCGTAATTGCCGAGAATGATGATTGTCTTGGCCGGATCGATCTGTCCCATCCGATCCGCAAGATTCGTCTCGAACCAATCCTGGCCGGCGACGGGACCGATTTCGGCCGAACCTGCGAAATGCTGATCGTAGGCCATCAACATCAAGTAATCGGACGCGTCGGAGTAGGCCTTGAAGTTCCAATCGCGATCAGTAAACGGTACTGACTGCACCACCAGCAGTCCCTTCGACTTGAACAAGTTGTGCAGTTCAGTCATGAAGGTGAGTAAATTTTGCTGCGACCCAACTGGTGGCTCTTCAAAGTCAATGCAGATACCGGCGAACTTGTTTCCCTCTACGAAGTCCGTGAGCGCCTTGATTAGCAGTTGGCGATGAGGTTCATCCGCAACACTGCGAGCCAACAACGCGCCATCGAACTTCTCGTTGACCAAGTTTTGCACCATCGGCAGGATTAGCGTCTGCGGTCGCGTCTCGCGAATCCAGTTCAAAGCCGGCGGATCAATCTCAGTTTCGATCGGACTACCACCGGGAGTCAGTTCCTGTAAATGCGCCCACTCAGGAACAACCCAATCCATGTGATTCAGATTGCGTTTCAGCGACTCGTAACTCGACTCATCCCAGTTGATGTAAAAGCCAATCGAAAGCGGTCTTGAACTGGGCACTATGGGCGCTGGCAAGGTTGGCGGTGGCGGCACAATCGGCAACTGGGAAGCACGTTTCCCTGGCACGACTCGCTTGGTCTTGGCCAACTCCTTCTGTAGTTCGGCCTTAGCCTTCTTGTATTTCTGTTCGCTCGGATTCGCTGGTAGATCGGGTTTTTTTGGCTGGAGATCGGCGCTGTGCGGCAGGCTCGCCAACTGCCGCAGGCTGAATTTCGGCAATACCGGGTTGGCCAAGACACTGGCGATAAATACTGCGGTGACTGCGGTTACAATTACGGCCAGGAAAAGCCACGTACGACGAACTCGGCGCCAACGGCGGCCCTCGGGATCATGAAAGACAGGGGAATCTGCGGCTGACAAAGGCTACTCCGGGTGTTCGGGAAGGATAGTAATTTCTCATCATGGTCTTTTGCGGTCAAGCTTTCCGCGCTGGTTCAGATGCAAAGACCTTTCTTACGGGGTGCCTGAAAACTTGGCCGAGGCGAGTTCACTCATAAAAAAGCCGTCCACGAAAGAGTCGTGGACGGCTTTCGGTGAACTGTTGGGATTGGCCTGTGGCTGACTGTGTGCAGATCCAGAAAGGAGGAGCACTACGCAGTGAGACGACTGAACCGCAATCCTAACGAGTTAGCTGGTTCAGAGGTCAGGCCGCAGCCACCTCACTGTGATAAGAACTCATAAATTTTTGAATCACCTCCTTTCCAGTGTTGCTTGAGATCATAAATTACAAGTTGTTGAGCGTCAACCGCTTTTTTTTCGGAGCGATTCGATCGAGCTCGCGCGCTGTTCAACTCAGATAAAATTGTTTTCCGATTCAGCTGATCTAAGTGCGCGCAAAGGCAAGCTTCCCAGCGGCATAGACGCGCCACGGATGTTCGATGCCGAAAAAGTAAGCGAGCTGACGATAGTCGTCACAGTCGTGGATAACGAAGTCCGCAATCTTCCCTGCCTCAAGTGAACCCAATTGTTCGCCACGACCAAGACTACAGGCGGCATTGATGGTCGCCGCAGTAATCGATTCGGCAGGCGTCATCTTCAAGTGGGTTGAGGCAAGCGAAAGAATCATCAGCATCGAAGGTGTCGGGGACGACCCGGGATTAAAATCGGTCGCCAGTACCACTCCGAGTCCGGCCTCGATCATGTCGCGAGCAGGTGGGTATTGAGTCGAACCCAGTGCATACACTGAACCGGGTAAC
>DATFRK010000860.1:0-3205 GCA_035263325.1 Pyrinomonadaceae bacterium
ACGTGCTGGACGCGACCGGTGGCAATCGAAAGCGTACTGCCGAAATCCTCGACATCAATCGTAAGACCCTCTACCGCATGGCGGCGCGTTTTGAAATCGAATTGGGGTTGCAAGCCCAGGCGGGAAGTTAGGAAGGATGAAGGCGGAAGGATGAAGGATGAAGTTCAGGCCGCAGCGCGGCCACACGTTTATAGCCTTACGTCACATGCATCTCCTAGCAAAGCTTTTTGTGGAACATCTTAAGGTAAACCTCACCACGAAGCCGATGACGTTTTAGAAGCATGGCGCTCCTACGGAGCGCAATCACACATTTTGAACGCTGGCTATAAACATGTGGCCGCGCTGCGGCCAAGACTTCATCCTTCCGCCCTCATCCTTCCGCCCTCATCCTTCCGCCTTCATCCTTCTCCCCGAGGGCAATTAGCCTCAGCGGGACCAAAAGCCTCACGAACCGTTAAGCTAAATTCTCCTTTCCCACGAAAACAGCTACGGCATGTACGTTGCACTGATCACCATTGCTCTTGGCGATGCAAGCCGGGTGTTTCACGACGGTGCGTAAAAGAGAGAGTGTACAGGCTGACACTCAAGTCGTGGTTGGCACTTGCGTCGCCGAGAGCAAGAGAGGTCATCGTGAGGAACATCAAGCAAGGACAAACAACGAAGGTAATCGCTTCAGTCATCCTGGTCGGCTTAGCGTTGAGCCCTTTCGCAGCTCCGCAAACTGCCGCGAATCCTCATTCAGAAATTGCTGCGAGCGTCACAAATCAAAATGGCCCAATCAGAGTTACCATCAACTCCGTTAGTCCTATGCTGGGACCACCGCAAAATCACTATCACGTTGGTGAACAGATACCGATCAATATTGAACTAACTAACGTTTCCAATCAGCCGGTCTACTCCTGTGTCTCAGGTGACGTGTACCAGGATCTTCCGAGGCTTACGAAAGATGGACGCTTGTTGCCTTACACGAGTTGGCAGAATTACGTCATGCGGACGGTGCGGCGAGACCAGACTTGTCTACACGAGGATCTTCCCGACAGTGTCTTGCTAAGACCAAACGAACCGGTCGTTGTCGACTCCTTGATCGTGGTTGATGACGCGGCACTGCCGACGGGCGCAGTTGCCTGGTACGAGCGCCTGACGCCAGGTACTTATGAGTTATCGGTACAGAGACGCTTTGATTGTTGCGACGGACCGATGGTCGAATCAAACAAGATTAGCTTCGACGTTGTACCGTAACTGATCGATTTGTACTGCTGCAGTTCCGTGATGCTCGCGTCGCCGGAATCGCTGCGGGAAAGAAGTTATGAAGAAAACCAGATACAGCTTCACGATCCTGGGAGTCTCGTTGATATATGCCTTAGCGGCGAGCCAGGGGTTGGCCCAGACAACCAAGGTAGAGACCGATCCACTACACCAGCTCAACAACTCCGTACGCACCCTGGTGAAACGAGTTACGCCCAGCGTCGTACACCTAATAGTCACCGGTTATGGCCCAGTCGAAAACAATCGTGGCAATACCAGCCTCGTACTTGGTAAGCAACAGAGTGTCGGCTCGGGTGTGATTATTGATCCGAATGGCTACATCGTAACGAACGCCCACATGGTTCGCGGGGCCCATCGCGTCCAGGTTAGCATACCGGCGGCGGATACTGACGAGAGTACGACAGCCTCAGGCGGCAGAGCTCGAATCGTGGAGGCTCGCATCGTTGGAATGGATTCGGACATTGACCTGGCCTTGCTGAAAATCGAAGCGAGCATCCTGCCTGCTATACGACTCGCGGACTACAACAAACTGCGCCAGGGTGAAGTAGTGTTCGCTTTCGGTAGTCCGGAAGGGTTGCAGGATTCCGTTACGATGGGTGTAGTCAGTGCGGTTGCGCGCCAGCCAGATCTCGACAATCCTTTCGTCTTCATTCAAACAGACGCGCCGATTAATCCTGGCAATAGCGGTGGACCACTAATCAATGTTGACGGCGAAATGGTGGGAATGAACACCTTCATTCTAACGTCCGGCGGAGGTAGTGAAGGGCTGGGCTTCGCAATACCCAGCGCGGTCATTGGGTTTGCTTATCCGCAACTGCAAAAGTACGGGCATGTACATCGCGGCGAGGCTGGGATTGGCGTCCAGGAGATCACGCCGGAACTCGCCGCCGGGTTGAACCTGCCGTCCGTCGGCGGGGTGATCGTCTCGGATATTGTGCCGGGAAGTCCTGCTGAGACGGCGGGTCTGCGGGTAATGGATATAGTGACAACTATCGACGGCAGACCGGCGGACAACTTGCCCGTCCTGGCGACGAGTCTTTTTATGCGTCGCGGTGGCGAGCAGATCAAGCTGGGGGTGTTACGTGGGTCGCAGCGATTGACCTTTGATGTTCCAACCGTTGAGCCACCGCGGGAATTTGATCGACTGGTGGACCTGGTTGATCCAGACAAGAGCCTGGTACCGAAACTGGGAATCTTAGGGATCGAAATCGATCCTAAGGTGGCCGCCTCACTACCACCGTTACGCATCGCTTCTGGAGTTATTGTTGCGGCTCGGGCGGCCGATCCGGACGTCGATAGTGCGCTGACGGCCGGCGATGTAATCCACTCGATCAACGGCACGCAAGTCACGTCGATGGGAGGGCTTCGTTCGCTGTTGGACCATCTGCCACCGAACTGTACAGTCGCCTTACAGATTGAACGCGACGGCAAGCTGCTGTTTGTGCCGGTGGATGTTGATTAACTTTGCCCGGTGTCAGTTACACGGCTGGCGTTGCACATTCGGAACATCCGAGCCGTTCGTCAGATTCTTATCGTAAACGTTGGCCCGCCCACATTTCTCGACGAAGCCGGCTTGAGTGCTGATGGCTAGGCCGGGCCGCTCTCGATAATGATTGCGCCGAAAGGTGGTATTCGCCGCGCCCTGGGTCAGGACGGTAGCATTACCACCGCCTCCGGTCGATTCAAAATCGTTGTCCTGGATAAGACAGTCCTGCAAATTGTAAGCCTGGATTGCATTTTGGCCGGTGCGGAAGATGTAGTTGTTGACGACCTTGCAACCCCTCAAACCATTGAGGAAGATGCCATTGCTCATATAGCGGTTAACGCGATCTTCACGACCACCAATCATGATGTTATTCGCTGCCACAACCAGCCCATGATTCACACCGTTATAAGGATCCTGCAGGCAAAGTCCGTTGCCAGCTGAGGGAATGGAGTT
>DATFRK010000861.1:0-2843 GCA_035263325.1 Pyrinomonadaceae bacterium
CAAATACCACCAACGGCAGTTGGTGGATCGTTCAAGTCCAACCAAAAAACAGGCGCCCCATCTCCAGCCAAATACCACCAACGGCAGTTGGTGGATCGTTCAAGTCCTGCCTTGTTTGTGGGAATCTCGATTAGGCAGGACTTGAAGCATCCACCAACTCCCGTTGGTGGAATTCAGTCAAAAGTGAACTGCAGATTTGTAGGTAGGATATGAAGGAACCACCAACTGCCGTTGGTGGGATTTTGCGAGTGAGTTGCGTTGTTTCTCAGTAGGTAGGACATGAATCAACCACCAACTGCCGTTGGTGGGATGCGCCAACGATGGAGTTTCTATGATTTGAATTCCTTTAAGCCAGTACGAAGCGCACCGAGCGCGAGCAAGGCACACTGCAGGCGAGTGGGATTGATCTCGCTTTCTAATGACGCGATCATTGCCTCGTCGCTAAAAGCAGCGATCGAATCGAGCTCCATCCCCTTGATCAACTCGGTGAGTAACGACGCTGCCGCGACACTAATGGCGCATCCATCGCCTTTGAAGCGAGCATCTGCTACCGTCTTATCTTTGATTATGACTTCAATTCTGATGCGATCGCCGCACAAGGGATTGAACGCCTCGTAACTGACATCGGGAAGCGGCAGGTCGCCGTAGTTACGCGGGTGGCGAAAATGGTCGAGGATAACTTCGCTGTACAACGCCACCATCGGCCTCCCTAGCTTTTATCTTTAAGAGATAGACCATGACGGCCATTCTTAACGGCGAAAGCCTCGGCCAATATGCTTAACGCTATCTCCGGGGCAGACCCTGCGCCGATGTCCAGACCGGTAGGAACATGAATCCTATCCAGCACTCGCTGGTCCAGGCCGGTGTCCCGCAAAAACTCCGCCAGGGCGTTCCCGCGGCGTTTACTGCCCAATAAGCCAATGTAAGTTGCGCTCGATGGCAGGACGCACTTGAGGACTGGCAGGTCGTACTTGTAATCATGAGCGGTCAACACCACGAACGTGGAAGAGGTGTAGTTGAGTGTCTCTGCGATTTCGGAGGGAATTCCAATCAACAGCTCATCAGCATCGGGAAATCGCTCCCTGGTGGCGAAACGAGGGCGTCCATCAACGACGATGGTTTTGAGTCCCATGTCATGGGCCAATTTCACCAGGGGCATCGCAATGTGCCCTGCTCCGAACACTATCAAGGTCGGCGGTGGTCCATGTATTTCGAAGAATACCGCCACTGGTTCCGACTCGCCCGGCAATGAAACAGTAGAGGAGGCCCGTTTTGGCATGAGTCCCAGGGCCACCTCGAGGGCGTGACGATCGAGTTCGGCCTGACCCAGTGTGCCGGAATGCTTCCCGTCCTCGAATACCAGTAACTTATTACTCGTATGCGCTAACGCCGTAACGAGCGCAACAGTCTGACCCTCATCTACCGCAGCCTGCACTGTGCGGTAGAGGGTCAATAGTTGATTCTTCGGGTTTGTGAGATCAAAAGGTTCAACCAGCACCTCAACGCTACCGGCGCAGGTGAAGCCCACCTCCCAGGCATCTTCATTGCCCAGGTCCATTTGCAGCAGTTGGGCTTCAGAGGAAGCGAGTGCTTTCTCGGATTCCTCTATCACTCGCGCATCAATACAACCACCGATTGTGACCGAACCGAGGATCCTTCCTTCTTCGCCGACCCACATTTTTGCACCTTCGCGCCTTGGGCTGGTGCCACGGGTCGCGATCAGTGTGGCCATCGCCACTCGCTTCTCTACCAGGGCGAGCTTTTCGATGTCTGCGAAGAGTTCTTCCATAGTTGCACTACAAAACCAAGTGTGATTCGAGGGCTTGCAAGCTACCCAGGTCGTGAGCTGAAGCAAACACATTAATGAAGGGAAGTGCTGCTTGCATCCCACGCGTCAAGGGTTTAAAGCCGGAACTACCCAGGAGTGGATTCAACCAGATCAATCTACCCGCAGATTGTTGCAACCGCGACAACTCCGCCGCCAGTAGTTCGGGTTCACCGGTGTCCCAGCCATCACTCAGGATAATCACGATCGTGCGCTTATCAATTCGTTTTAGCCACGAGGCATTAAAATCGGCCAGGCTAGCGCCGATGCGTGTGCCACCAGACCAGCCACGAACCTTGGATGACAAACGGTCAAGCGCTCGTTGGTAGGTGCGGTTCTTCAAGTATCCGGTGATCCGAGACAGGGAAGTGCTGAAGACGAAAGTCTCAACCGTCGCAAAACTATTTTGCAACCCATAAACGAATTGCAGGAGGAATCGGCTATAAAGATCCATTGATCCGGAGACATCGCAAATCACCACCAGCTTGGTGCGTTTGGGCTTGCGTTGTCTATGAGCGAGTTCGATGAGTTCCCCGCCGGTTTTTAAAGAGAGCCGCAGCGAACGGCGCAAGTTGAGTCGTGGTCCCTGGCGGACCGGCTGCCAGCGCCGGCTGGGATTCTTCGCCAGCCTCTTTACGATGCGTCGCGCCAGCTGTGAAATCTGGTCCAGTTTTTCATGACTGAACGCGCTGAAATCTTTCACGCCGCTGGACTCAATCTCACTGGCGGTCGTCGTCTTGAGGGGTTCATTACTTGCTTCGTCTTCCTTGGCCCAGTGCTCGAGAAAAAAGCCAAGTCCGCGCGCTGTCGACTTTGGAGAATTACGGTGTAGGCCGGAGTTGGAGTCTCGTTTCTCAAGCAGCTCCCACTTCTGAGACTGTCGATCCCAAAACGCGGCGAACAATTCTTCGAAAATAGGGAAATCGTCGATTCGAGTTGTCAGGATGCTGCGCAGGCCAAAAAACAGTTCGTCTCGATCGTTTGCGTCGATTAACGGCAGGGCCGTCACGGCGGCAAC
>DATFRK010000862.1:0-15191 GCA_035263325.1 Pyrinomonadaceae bacterium
TGTAAGATTGTGCCGATTCGACTCAATTTCACTATTACGCGAGGCTCAGTTCGAGGCTGATTTTCTCAATTGTCTCATGTAGGTGACCAGCGACTTCGCCTGTTCCTCGGTGATGCCCTTGGGTTCAAACGCCGGCATATCGGGCGGAACGTCGACCAGCTTCCCTTTCAAAACAATTCTTACCAGCTCTTCATCGGAAAGTTTCTGATCAAATTTCAGATCGGCTTGATCACCGTGACATGACACGCATTGGGTTTTGTAGTAATCCGAAATGTCTCCCGCTCGACCAATTCGAGACCGTTCGCTGGCCCCGACCAGGAGGAAGCTTGCAGCGACCAGCCCGGCCGCAAAGACAATTATTCTTAATCTGATTTTGAGCGTACTCATTCAGCTACAGAAACTCTGTAATAGCAATACTAATACTTTTACAGCCTGGCAGAAAATCGGAGCGCGGCCGGCCCGCCCGCATTTCTCCCGACTTGGGCACCTCAAGGAAGGCGGGCGGGCCGCCCGCGCTCCCAACGTAGCTTGATAGTGTTTGCATTGGAGCACTATAGTTTAGTCACGCACGAACAATTAACGCAGCCTGGGACTCTCAACGAAAACGGGTGAAAAACATCAAATCAGTCTTGCTGCGTTACGGATTGCCGCTGGCGATCTTCGCCTTCCTGCTTTTTCTTTCCCACCTGATTCAAAATAGTTTTGGCCTGGCCGGACCATTCATGATCATTCTGATGATCGCTACGGCCTGGTACTTTGGTCGTGGGCCAGGCCTGCTGATCGCGTTGCTGTTTGAAATAGCCCTGGATTATTACGGCCCGCGGCCATATGTGTTTCGCTCCGGCATCGCCACTTTCAATCGCATCGTCCTGTTCGCTGCGGTGGTGTTCTTTGCCAGCTCACGCCGGAAAGCAGAAACGCATTTGCGACAGCAAAGAGAGAGATTTCATATAACGCTGTCAAGCATCGGCGATGCGGTAATAGCCACCGACCTTGCTGGTAAGGTCAACTTTATTAACCCGACCGCTGAGGCTTTAACGGGTTGGACCATGGACCAGGCCCAGGGCAAGGCCCTGGCGGAGATCTTCAAGATCCTTAACGAAGACACGCGAGAGCCGCTGGAGTGTCCTTTCACTACCATTAAACGCCAGGGTGTGGTCGTTGGCCTGGCCGGTCACACACTCCTGATTACGAAAGATGATCGTGAGATTCCTATCGAAGATAGTGGGGCCCCGATTCGCGATGCACGCGGCAAGATGCTCGGGGTGATTGTTGTCTTTCATGACATCACCCAACGTCGACAGACTGAACGAGAACTGGAAAGGCTACTGCAGAGCGAGCGCAGGGCTCGAAGCGAAGCAGAAACAGCCGATCGACTCAAGGATGAATTCCTGGCGACTGTTTCTCATGAACTACGAACTCCACTGAGTGCGATTCTAGGTTGGTCGGCCATGTTGAATCTGGGCAAACTTGATGAGGCTACCGCCAAGAAGGGACTCAAAATTATTGAGCGCAATGCCAATGCCCAGGCGGAAATCATTCGCGACATCCTGGACGTCTCGCGCATCATTTCCGGCAAACTGAGGATCGACTCCCGGCCAGTACAATTAGCTCCTATCATTACCTCAGCTGTCGATACTCTGAAACTCGCTTCGACCGCCAAAGGAATTTCGTTAGTAGTCTCAATCGACCCGGATGCTGGATTTGTCGCCGGCGATCCGGACCGCTTACAACAAATCGTCTGGAACTTGTTGTCAAACGCCATCAAGTTCACACCGCAAAATGGAGAAATAAAAGTAGCCCTGCAACAAGTTGACTCGCACCTCGAATTGTCGGTGCGTGATAGTGGGATTGGCATTGAACAGGATTTTCTGCCGCACGTGTTCGAACGCTTTCGCCAGGCTGACTCTTCGACCACGAGAGCATACGGCGGACTGGGCCTGGGACTCGCAATCGTGCGCCACCTGGTAGAACTTCATGGTGGTACTGTCGCCGCTCACAGCGAAGGCAAAGGCAAGGGTGCGACCTTCACAGTAAAATTCCCAATCATGACCGTGCCGTCAGTCTTGAAGCAGGCCAGTGTCCCAATGCTGGCAGCAGAGGTGGCAAGCGATGCCGCACATTCAAAGGCGATCACCCTGGCAGGTTTACGCGTACTCGTGGTCGACGATGAAGTCGACTCCCGCGAAGTACTCACCTTGATGCTTAATCAATTTGGAGCTGCAGTGCGCACAACCGCTTCGAGTCAAGACGCGTTCAATGTTGTGACTGAATGGAAGCCTGACGTGTTGCTTTCGGACCTGGGGATGCCTGGTGAAGACGGTTACCAACTAATCGCGCGGATTCGCGCACTACCACCGGGACAGGGGCGCGATACTCCGGCAGCGGCGGTCACAGCTCACGTGAGAGCCGAAGACCGAAGAAGGGCCATCAGCGCGGGTTACCAGATTCACATCCCGAAGCCGGTAGACCCATTAACGCTCGTGACGGCAGTTGCCGCCCTCGGTAAGAAGGGACTAAAAGGACTGGTCGACTGAGTCTTCCTGGGGTGGCCTTTTTTTCCCGCGAACCGAACAGCAAGTGCCGAGTGAGATGGTGTCCCATTTTTTGGACAGGTAGCGACGTTGAAAAATAGTCTGGCCCTACTGATTCGACCACCATGGGCTTGGCTTGTGCGACGCGGTTGAGTAAGCTAACGCCTTGCATCGGCCACCAAGCCACCGCGGAGAGTTTTCCGACATCTCACGAGTTCTGGCTATACGCCAACTAAGCCAAGGCGGGTAGTTTGAAAATAACCTCAAAGCCTCTTAGGCATTAAAAGGAAAGGTATATCCCGCACCATGAAGACAAAACTTATGCGCTCTATTGCTTCGTTCCTGGTCATTATGTGTTCTCTTTCACCGCTATGGGCCACCTGCGGGGGCGGGGGCGGTGGCGGAACCGGAGGCATGAACGGAGGCGGCGGTCGTAGTGGTGGACCAGAGCCTGAGGTTTACAAGGTACCGTGGAAGGCATGGTCGCCAAAAGATCCGGCTTCAAAGGGGCTCGTATTGTATTGGTTCCCGCTCTCGAATGAGGAGCTAACTAAGTCGAGCCTGCGTGCGTCGCGCATCCTGACCTTGTATTCATCGCAATGTGTTTCGATGCAGGTTGCGGACGCTCGCTTCCCCGAACTGCAGAAAGTGGTGGGTGACTCAAAACCTCCATTGGCAGTGCTCGCTACTCCTGATGGCGCTCCTATCAAGAAAGTGGAGGGCACAAATGGAAAACTCAAAGTGGACGTGGTCGAGAAAGCTGTCGATGGAGAAATGAAACAGCGTGAAGCGGCGCTCGACGAACAACTGAAGGGCGGCAAAGAAAAGGCTAAGGCCGGCGACAAAGACGGCGCCGTCGCCATGCTGCGTCCGGTGGCGGATCAAAAGTGCCTCTTCCCGAAGAAAGCGAAAGACGCGGTCAAGGAACTAAAGAAACTGGGCGTTGATGAAATTGGCAGCATCCCTGACTCACCAAACTTCGATCGAGCAGTGGGTGCACGCATCTTGGCGACCATGCAGGCGGGGCTGCGAGCGGAAATTGCCGAACGTTACGTGACTGCAGAAAAACTCTACACCCGCGCTCATCTGATGGATCCCGCTGACCCAACCCCGTTGCGCTACCTCGGTGAGGTCTATCGCCACCACATCGGCGATTGGGCCAAGGCGCGAACTGTGTTTGAAACCATTCTCAACGGCCAATCGGATCCACTGTCGCGAGCGGTCGCGCTTCACGGACTGGGCAAGATGACCATTCACGACGGTGAGTTCAAGAAGGGCCTGTCGTTGATGGAACAGTCGGTCGCAGAATTCCCGATTGCCTTGGCCTATCGCAACCTTGCCGTCTACTGGAACTCCGAGGGCGATTTGGTCAAAGGCAACGAATACACCCAGAAATCCCTAGCGCTCGATCCCAAGGACCCATACAACCTCGTCTTTGCGGCTGTGTTTATGGCCGCATCGGGACATGGCGACGAGGCTTTGAAGATTGCTCGCGCCAACAAGAACCTGCTGCCGGCTTCATACAATCTGGCAGCCATCTACGCTCAAACAGGACACAAGCGTGAGGCCCTGGCTCTCTTGCAACGACACTTCTTCCGCTATGAGCGCTATCAGGCTGTGCGCGCCAAAGAAATGATGGAAGCAAGAGTGGATGCCGTGTTCGATTCGGTGCGCGGCGATTCTCAGTTCATGGCTCTTACCAGCGGCGCGGACGGGAAACTGCCGATGCCGATGCGCGACATGAAGGGAACACAAAACCAGAACCGTTAGCTTCACTAGCAATAGCAATAGCGAACCCGGAGCGGCTGCGACGGGTAACTACGGTCAACTTGCCGAAAGTGAATATCTTTAAGTTGACCGTAGCTACCCGTCGCTACCGCTCCGGGTTCTCTATTTGGTATTCTGCGCGTCTCTCAAGCTCCATTTGACTCCGGTCACTTGCACACGACTATGAAAACAAAATATCTCCGCTACTGGAGCGTAACGCTCTGTATCGTCTCTCTCCTGGCTTCCCCATTTGCGTTAGGACAGCAGTCACCAAAGTTTGATTTGTCCGTCGACAGCATTATGCGTGGCCCCCGACTGGTTGGTTATCCACCCGCAAATGTCTTTTGGTCACAGGACAGCCAGCGCGTCTACTTCCGTTGGAAACAGGCGGATGAACCGCGCTTGAAGGAGATGAGTTTGTACGTAGTCAATCGTGATGGGACCGGGCTACGACGCTTGTCAGAAGAGGAAGCGCGCCAGGCACCTCCGGCGAACGGGGAGTTGTCGAAGGATAAGTCGCTTACCGTCTACACTGATGAAGGCAACATTTTTATCTACGATCACCTGAAGGGCGAGCGCCGCCAGGTAATCCGCACCGTCGACGCCGAAACCAACCCGCACTTCACCCTCGATCAAAAACACATCTATTTCACGCGCCAGAACAATCTCTACGTAATGGCCCTCGACGGTGGCTCGTTAGAACAGATTACCGATATTCGCAGCGGCGGAGGGGCTGGTCCAACTGCCGCAGGCGCGAGTGGCGGAGGTTCTCAGCGACAAGGCGCCAGCAGTGAAACTCAACAACGCGGTACGGATAATCAGGAGTACTTGAAGAAGGAAGAACGGGGCTTAATCGAAGCGGTCAAGGAGAAAGCTGAGCAACGCGAGGAACAAGACGCGAAAAGGAAGCAGCGGGAGACGCGCAAGCCTTTTAACATACCGGCAGGTCAGAACCTCACCAATCTAGCACTATCACCCGACGGTAAATATGTCGTTGCTTCAATCAACGAACCCACTGTCAACGCCAAGAATACCATCGTGCCCAACTTCGTCACCGAGTCGGGCTATACGGAAGACATCAACGGCCGCATGAAGGCCGGTGACCCCCAGGGTAGAACTCGCCTGGTGATCATCAACAGCGAAACCGGCGAAACGAAGAATGTCGATCACGGTCAACGACAACCACTAAAGCCTGCACCACAGACCACTGAACAACCGCAGAAGGACACTGCAGCGGAACAGACAGAGCGTCAGCCACGGCCAGCCCAACCAAAAGATCGCGACATCCAACTCTTTCAACCGCAGTGGTCTGATGATGGCAAGAATGCTGTGCTGATGGCTCGCTCCGGGGATAACAAAGATCGCTGGGTGATGTTGCTGGAGCTCACCACTGGAAAGACCAAGATTCTGGCCACGGTGCACGACGACGCTTGGGTGGGCGGTCCGGGCAGTTTCACCCTTGGCTGGTTACCTGACAACAACCACATCTATTTCGAATCGGAGCGCGACGGCTACGCGCACCTGTATTCGGTGTCGATTCAAGGGGGTGAGCCGACGCAGTTGACGTCCGGGCAGTTTGAAGTTTCGGATGTGCGGCTTTCCAAAGATAAGGCGAAGTTTTACTTCGCCTCGAGTGAAGGTAGTCCGTTCGAACGGCATCTGTATTCCATGCCGATCGCTGGCGGGGCGCGGACGCGACTGACTACTATGCCGGGTAACAATCAAGTTGACATCAGTCCTGATGAAACCACGTTCGCCGACATTCGTTCGTACAGCAACAAGCCACCCGAGCTATATTTGCAACCAAGCAATCCAGCTCCAGGCCAGGAGAAACAGGTAACCACTTCACCAACGCCGGAGTTCTTCACTCACGACTGGATTGACCCGCGGATCGTCAGTTTCAAAGCGCGCGACGGCGCCACGGTGTACGGGCGAATGTACGTTCCCTCCAATTGGAAACGTGGTGGTCCAGCAGTCTTCTTTGTTCACGGCGCCGGCTATCTCCAAAACGTGCATCGTTGGTGGAGCTCCTATTACCGCGAGTACATGTTCAACCACTTGTTGATGGAGCGCGGTTTTCTGGTCCTTGACATCGACTATCGTGGCAGCGCCGGATACGGGCGCGACTGGCGCACCGGGATTTATCGCTACATGGGTGGCAAGGATCTCAGCGATCACGTTGATGCGGTTAACTACCTGGTGAAGGAACAGGGAGTCGATCCAAAACGTGTGGGGCTATACGGCGGTAGTTATGGTGGCTTCATTACTTTGATGGCGATGTTTACCGAACCTGACGTCTTTGCTGCAGGTGCCGCCTTACGTCCAGTGACTGATTGGGCCCACTATGCCAACGGTTACACGGCGAACATTCTCAACTTACCGCAAAACGATACGGAGGCTTATCGCCGCAGCTCACCTATCTATTTTGCTAACGGTTTGAAGGGCGCCTTGTTGATCTGTCATGGCATGGTTGATACGAATGTGAACTTCCAGGATTCGGTACGTTTGGTGGAAAAACTGATCGAGTTACGGAAGGAGAATTGGGAGGTCGCTCCGTACCCAGTCGAGGATCACGGCTTTGAACGGGAAGCGAGCTGGGCTGATGAATATAAGCGCATCTTGAAGTTATTCGTCGAGAATCTGAAACCGGGCAATGGCGTGATGCGAACATCAAGCAAAGCAACCTCGCAAACGCCCAAGAAGAGATCCGCGTCAACCAACGGACAATAAGTAAAGCAATCGGTGTAATCTGCGTAATCTGTGGATAAGCATTTTCTAACAATTGTTCTCGGCGTCCTGACACTGTTGCTCCCCCAGCTCGCGCGTGACCCGCGTTATCCGGCGCATTGGTGGACGCCAGTGTCCGAGGCGGGAAAACCAGACTGGGAAATACTCCCGCAGGAGGCTGGGCCAGGCGAAGTGATTCTTTCCAAGCGGAATGAATTGGGTCTGCTTTCCAACTTCGCCGCCACACCCTTCAACTTTCGCGGCAAGCGCTACGCCAGTCTTGAAGGCTTTTGGCAGATGATGTTGTACCCAGAAGGTGCCAACGACTCACGAACAAGAGCACCGACTATTGAATGGAAATACACACGCGAGCAGGTTGCTCAGATGACGGCCTTCGACGCCAAAGCCGCGGGGACACTTGCTGAAGAAAACATGAGACGCATGGGTATCACCTGGGCCACCTTCGAAGGCAAGAAATTTCAATACCGCTCACCAACGCCAGGCGAACATTATCGCCTGATTGTCGCTGCTACCTGGGAGAAAGTGAAACAGAATGCGGCGGTAAAGAAAGTGTTATTAGCTACCGGCGACCTGGTACTCAAGCCGGACCACCAGGGTGAACCTAATGCACCACCCGAGTGGCGCTACTACGAAATACTGACTGAGATCCGAAAAGACTTGCAGCAGCAGGCTGCTCACTAATCTTGCCGTATTTGCTTAGAATGCCCGGATGCCGCTCTATCAACTTTCAGCGGAGACCACTACTACTTGACCCAAAACAACTCCTCCTCGACTCCCGATCAAATTCACAACTATCGCATCTGGCAAGTAATCGTCGCCTCGGCCGTCGGCACGATGATCGAGTGGTACGACTTCTACATCTTTGGCAGCCTCGCGATCATCATCTCTCCCCTCTTTTATCCGAAGGGTAACAACACGCTAGCTTTGATCGCCTATCTTTCGACCTTCGCGGTCGGCTTCGTAGTCAGACCGCTGGGTGCACTATTCTTTGGCCGCATTGGCGATTTGGTGGGACGCAAGTACGCCTTCCTGGTGACCTTACTCATCATGGGTGGCGCCACAGCCGGGATTGGATTCCTGCCCACCTACAGCACCATCGGTGTGGCGGCGCCAATCATTCTCCTGGTGATCCGGGTGCTGCAAGGCCTGGCGCTCGGCGGGGAATATGGAGGCGCCGCCGTATACGTTGCCGAACATGTGCCCGATCACCGGCGCGGTTTCTACACCAGCTTCATTCAAATAACCGCCACGCTCGGGTTATTTGCATCGCTCATCGTAGTGCTGTCAGTACAAAACTCAATGAGCAAGGAGGCTTTCAGCGCCTGGGGCTGGCGCATTCCGTTCATCATTTCCCTATTCCTCGTAGGCATCTCGCTCTACATCCGCTTGCGCATGAGAGAGTCGCCGATCTTCAGTCAAATTAAGAGTGCCGGCATGACCTCGAGCCGGCCTTTGGTGGAAGCGTTCACCAAGTGGGAAAACTTGAAGCGGGTCCTGATCTCACTCTTCGGCGCCACTGCCGGACAAGGTGTTGTCTGGTATACCGGTCAATTCTATGCGCTGTTCTACCTCCAAACCGTGTTGAAGGTGAATTTAGTTTCAGCAAATTACATTGTCGCCATTGCGCTTCTTTTTGGCATGCCCCTTTTTGTACTGATGGGGGCGCTCTCAGACCGACTGGGACGCAAGTGGATCATGATGCTGGGGTGTCTGCTCGCGGCACTTTCTTATCTTCCGATCTATCAAGCGATGCAGCGGGCCGCTGGTTCAAACGTAGTTACAGCCGTGTCTACGCGGAACGAGACCACCGGCGCCATCAGTCTCACTCCGCAGACCATGATTGACGGGAAATTATCAGCAGCGAAAGAGGTATTGCCTTACGAAGGATTCAGTTCCCTGATTAGTAGTCCGATTGCCTGGAAACTCATTCTGCTGGTGTTTGTCCAGGTGATCTTCGTAACTCTGGTCTACGGACCAATCGCTGCTTACTTAGTCGAGGCATTTCCCGCGAAGATCAGGTACACGTCACTCTCACTTCCCTATCACATTGGCAATGGGATCTTTGGCGGCTTACTGCCTTTGATTGGTCTTTTCGTGGTCGAGCAAACGGGAAACATCTACGCCGGGCTGTACTATCCCATCATCGTTGCCTCGATCACCTTCGTGGTGGGTTCACTGTTTTTGCGGGAGACGAAGCATGTTTTGATCTGGGATGAAGTGCAGCCGCGTTAGGGCGTGGGGGTTTTGGTCATTGGTCTTCGGTCTTCGGCCTTTGGGTTTGTCTTTCTTTGGTCTGCGGATCTCACCTCCAAAGACCGAAGGCCAAAGACCAAAGATCAATTTCGATTTAACCGTCGGGAAAAGGACCCAACCCTTCCTACTTTGGCTGCTTGTAGATCACTCCATTCTTCATCACAAATACAGTCTTCTCCGTGACGTGAATGTCTTTCAGCGGATCACCGGGAACGGCCACGATATCGGCCCACTTACCCGCCGTCAGCGAACCGAGATGCTTGTCCCAGCCGAGTAGCCTTGCCCCGTTGAGCGTGCCAGCCGTGAGCGCATCCATGTTGCTCATACCGCCCCACTCAACCAGCAACGCAAACTCGTGCGCGTTGGTGCCGTGCACAATCACACCAGCGTCAGTGCCCAACGCTATCTGCACTTTGTTCGCCACTGCCAGCTTGATCGCGTTACGGATAGCCGCGCCGGCTGCTAACGCCTTCTCTGCCCGCAGTCCTTTTAGCACACCGGCCTTGGCTGCTTTTTCCACGGCCTCACCCGCTGACATTGTCGGCACCAGGAACGTGCCCCGCTCCTTCATCAAACGCGCGCCTTCTTCGTCGAGAAAAGATCCATGTTCTATTGAAGAGACTCCGGCGCGCACTGCTAACTTGATGCCTTCAGTACCATGAGCATGCGCCGCCACTTTGCGATCCAGTTTGTTAGCCTCTTCCACCAACGCTTTTAGTTCTTCAAAACTGTATTGCGTTGCGCCAACCGCATCACCTTCGGAAAGCACCCCACCGGTCGCACAGGTCTTGATCACATCGGCGCCGTACTTGACCTGGTAGCGCACCGCTGCGCGAATCTGTTCCGGGCCATCAGCGACGCCCTCGGCAATTCCTGGGTCCAGCAGTCCAGGCCGAAAACCATTCGCGTCACAGTGCCCGCCCCTGATGCCGATAGCATGACCCGCAGTTTCCATTCTGGGACCTGGATACCAGCCCTCGTTAATTGCCTTGCGCAGGGCCATGTCGTCAAAACGCCCGGAAGCGCCGACGTTACGCACACTGGTGAAACCCGCCAGCAAAGTTTCGCGCGCGTTTGCCACACTGAGGATGGCGGCAAAGGACTCAAAATCCCTGACCGCTGACATGTCAGCTTCAGGATCGCCCAGCACTCTCCCGACGAGATGGGTGTGCGCATCGATGAAACCGGGTAGTAGCGTGACGTCGCCGAGATCGATTACCTGGGCATTCGCTGGAACGCTAACCGAACCCGCGCTACCAAGCGCAGTAATTGTGTTGTCAGTAACGACAACGATGGCGTTGTTGATCGGAGCAGCACCCGTGCCATCGATCAAGCGGGCGGCTTTCAGGACTACGATGCCCTTCCCCACCGGCGGTTCAGGGCGCACCAGGCGGCTGGGCGTTTGCGGCAAAACGGTGCTGTAGTTCAAGGCAATAAGAATCAGGACAGAGGGCACAATCTTATAGATTCGCATGTTGACTCCGGACGAGTGGTTGTGGGTTGCTGACAAAATGCGTCCGGCATTCTAGAAGAAATTCCCGCCCACTCCAACTTTGGGGCTCTTCTCTGCGTAATCTCCGCGTGGCGCAGCGAGCATTCATTGGACCAATACTAACCTTTGATCATTCGGGCGATATTGTTAGAATCAGCGCCGCCACATTCATGCCGTCAAAACCCTCCCGCGAACTAACTAAGTGCCTGCTGCACTTCGATCCGGCCATCCGGAAATTAACCCTGGCCTTACGGGCGCTGGTCATCGAAGAATTGGCACCGTGTTATGAAAATATCTACGATGCCTACAATGCACTCGCGCTTGGTTACGGCACCAGTGATCGCTTGCGAGATGGCATTTGCCATGTTGCGGTTTACGCGAAACACGTCAACCTCGGCTTCAATGAGGGAAGCAGTCTTAGCGATCCGCAAAGACTGTTTCGCGGTACCGGCAAACGCATTCGGCACATTACGATCAAAAGCTTAGAAGATGTGAAACAGCCCGCGTTGCGTGAGTATCTGCGCCGGGCGCGAAAACATGCCGGCCACGAGGTGCGGAGAGCCCAATCAGCAAAAGTAGTCTCGACGCTAAAGGCCACCTATCCAGTGAGACGGCGACCGGATGGAATTCATCGATCCTGACTTTCTCGGGCCGTCACTCAACAAATGCCTCGGGTCTGTGCTCCGCCGTCGCACAAGGCCGGCTTGACCGCAATGAAGGTTACGATCGCACCTACGCCTACGCCAGCTAGTATCAACCAGGCCTTGGTTGACCAACCTTTCGAGGCTTTCTTGATTTCGCTGACGTCCGCGTAGGCCACCGTTTTTGAGACACCTGACTGGGCATCAGTAAGAGTAAATGAGTCCTGGGCCACGGCGGTGATATAACCCTTCAATTTAGTTTTGTCCCGGAGTTTCACCTCTACGCGCTTATCAGGGTTCACACCCAAATGGGTAGCCGTGGTCCTGGCCTTCTGGGCCGCCGAAACTTCCGTTGCACTTTGGGCCCTGGTGGGTGTGGGAAGGTAGAGGTTCAAGACAACCAACAGTAACGCGAGCAATAACGAAACAGGTTTTTTAGGCAAATCGAGTTTCCTCCAGATGAGTTTTGCACTTGGAGTGGGCAATAACCGTTCCGCGGGACCACGTTCTATGAGTGTTAGCAAAACTTCTGGAAATTAATCCCAACCCCGGATGGTTGCTTTGGGAGTGATGCAAGAAAAATGCTCCTAAAGATGTAAATGAGCGGTGCCTGGTCCAAGAGTCTGGCTAAGCTCGTGAATAAACAGAAGCTGACCACTGGAAAATAAATGGACATCAATCGACGCCTCTTCAATCAACTCCTGGTGCTATCAACAGGCGCGCTCTTTGTCAGACATCTTGGTGCTCAATCACAACTACGGGTAAATGGCGCTCGCCTGTTAACTCACATCAATGGCCTGGCGGAGTTTGGTAAGAACCAGCAAGGCGGCGTCAGTCGCGTGGCCTACAGCGACTTCGATCGCCAGGGACGAGAGTATGTGCAAGGGCTCATGCGGGCAGCAAAACTAGATACAAGCATCGACGCGGCCGGCAACATCATCGGTCGACGCCCGGGCAGCAGCAGTCTGCCTCCCTTACTTATTGGCTCGCACGTCGACAGCGTTCCGGAGGGCGGCAATTACGACGGCGTAGTTGGTTCGCTCGGGGCAATTGAAGTGGCGCAAACGCTGGCGGAGAACAACATCACACTGAAACATCCACTCGAGGTCGTAATTTTTCAAAACGAAGAGGGTGGCTTAATCGGCAGCCGGGCCATGGATGGTGAATTGACCGAAAAAGAACTGGACCTGGTAAGTCGCAGCGGCAAGACGATTCGCGAAGGCATCAAGTTCATCGGCGGGGATCCCACTAAACTGTCCTCGGTAAAACGGAAAAAGGGAGACATCAGCGCTTATCTCGAGCTGCATATCGAGCAGGGTGGGACTCTCGAAGCTGAGCAGGTGGATATCGGCGTCGTCGAAGGTATCGTAGGCATCAACTGGTGGGACGTGACCATCGAAGGCTTTGCCAATCACGCCGGCACCACAGCCATGAGCAATCGTCAGGACGCACTATTGGCGGGCGCCAAGTTCATCGAAGCGGTGAATAGGATCGTGACGAGCGTGCCAGGACGGCAAGTGGGGACCGTGGGCCGAATACAGGCATGGCCAGGCGCACCGAATGTGATTCCCGGCAAGGTTATTCTGAGCCTTGAATTGCGGGATCTTGATGCGGCCAAGATTCAAATGCTTTACGAAAAGATTGTCGCCGAGGCGCAACAGATTGCCGCGGCGAGCAAAACGAAATTCGACTTCAAAGAAATCAACGTCAACATTCCTGGACCAACGGACGCCAAGGTCCGCTCGCTAATTGTTGAAGCTGCGCGGGACTTGCACCTCAGCAGCAAATTAATGCCTTCTGGTGCCGGTCACGACGCGCAGGACATGGCGCGGATTTGTCCGGTCGGCATGATCTTCATTCCCAGCGTTGCCGGCATCAGCCACAGCCCGCGCGAGTTCTCCAAACCAGCGGATATCGCTAACGGCGCCAATGTCTTGCTGCACACGCTGCTGAAACTAGACGTACATCCGCAGATTACGCAGATTACGCCGATTAGTTACAACGGAAGTTAAGTTGAGTAAGAGGGCTTTCAGCAAAACAGCCGTGAGATCCGCTCACGGCTGCTATATATATCAAAACTCTCTGTGTAATCTGTGGATGGATCTCACTTACACTTGCTGTAGCCGCAATCCCTACAGAAATCACAGCCACTCGCATGTTCGAGCTGGCCATGGCATTCCGGGCAGATGCCAATCATGTTCGACATGATCGCACCCGTCACACCCTCTGCCGGGCTCGTAGCTGTATGTTGCTTGCCAATAGCGCGAGCTGAGTCAGGGTTGCCGGTCAGGCGGCGGTTAGTGATCATCACGCACTCCGCGACAGCCTGTTCCGGTGAGGTTAATAGTCGTTCGTTGAACCAGACCGCGTGAGTACCGGTAACCTTATTCAAACTGTAGGCCACTTCCGCTGCGTCAAATCCGCCCCGCAACATCTTCGAGGCCAGCAGGCCCACGCCGCCACTGATAGGACCAGTGGCAAACACTTCCTGGATCATCTTGCCATCGTGATTCACCGTGACATAGAGATTCTGACCATCAAAGGGAATCTGCCAGGTCGCTCCCTTCAACTCTCGCGGCCGCTCGATGCGAATCGCAGTCACTGCCGGTGCCTTGATGACTTCCGAGTGTTCGCGGGCAATCGCTTCCTGGCGCGCAGACGCGTCGTCAGCAGCAGCTGCTTCAGCAGCACTTACCGCCTCGTTAATTGGTTCCACCACCGCTTCCGGATTACAGGCAACCTCGCCCTTGGGCTCTTCTGCTTTCATTGAAGTGAGCACCTGATTCTCGCGTGAACCATCACGATAATAGCTGACAGCCTTGCAACCAAGCGCGCGACCAAGGCGATAAAGCGCGTCAACCGATTCCACCGTGTCGTTGACTGCGCCGTTGCAGGTCTTCGACACACTGTTATCGACGTTGCGCTGAGCAGCCGCGAGCACATGAACGTGCTGCTCAGCGCTTATATTCATCGCCGAGATAAAGTGCGGAGGCATTTCACTCTCGTGTTCCACGACGTAAGCGGCTGCCGCATCTATCGATTCCTGATCGCACTGGTCCACGTCGATACCGAGAGCCTGCGCCGCCAGCGTGTGGACGTAAGTGCGCGTGCCCAGCGTGTCTTTGCGAACGTACGCCCAGGAGAAGTTTGGTTCGATGCCAGAAGATGTTTCCGCAACGAGCGAAATAGTTCCGGTCGGTGCGATGGTGGTCACTTCGTAGTTGCGCGGCGTAAGCGGAATGTCTTTTGGAATCCCGATCTGGTTTTGCAGGAATTCCGTGTAGGCTTCGCGATTCGGCTCGAACTCGGGGAAAGCGCCCTTCTCTGCTCCCAGCCGGTTGCTTTCCATCCATGCCTCGCGCCGCACAAATCCCATCACTTCATCCATGAGATCAATTGACGCCGGCGAGCCGTAGGTGATGTTCAGGTTGAGACAGAGGTCGGCAAAACCCATGATGCCGAGACCGACAGGTCTCGTGCGATGGACCACGTCATTAATCTCCGGCAGCGGCCACGCACACGTATCGATCACATTGTCGAGAAAGCGCGTGCACAGGTGCGTCACATCACGCAGCCGGTCCCAATCAATTCGCTTTGCGGGATCGTAGAACTTCGCGAGATCGATCGAACCGAGATTGCAGGAATTCGAAAAGTGCAGAAACTGCTCGCCACATGGATTGCACGAATAAATTGGTCCCATCGACTTCATCATATGGTTATGACGATTCACTTCGTCGATGAAGGCAATACCCGGCT
>DATFRK010000863.1:0-6588 GCA_035263325.1 Pyrinomonadaceae bacterium
CCTTCGGCCATCTCCTTGCCCAGGCCTCGTGAACCTCCGGTGACGATAGCCACTCTTCCGGACAGATCGAAAAGTTCAGTAATTGGTCGCGTCATTCGTTCTACCTTTCGCTTCAAACGTTGACCTGGCGCGAGGCTTCCCAAAGTAACTCGGCCACGTCCAATACTCGCATCTCCCGATCCTGCTTTTGAGCGTTCACGCCGTCTTCCATCATCGTGAGGCAGAAGGGACAACCTACTGCCAGGACATCAGCACCGGTTGCCAACGCTTCACGCGCTCGTTCTTGATTGACTCGTAGGTTTGCTGGTTCTTCAATGAAACTCATGCCGCCGCCGCCACCGCAACAAAAACTCTGGTTGCGACTTCGTTCCATCTCGATCGCTTTATCCCTGATCGAGATCTGGACCAACTGGCGGGGCGCATCATAGACACCGTTTTGCCTGCCAAGGTAACAGGGATCGTGAAAGGTAACCTTGCAGTCGGATGCGGCGGTAGGCTTTATCTTGCCCGCCTCGACGAGGCCCGCCAGGTACTCACTATGGTGAAGAACCTCAAAGCTGGCCCCGTACTGGGGATACTCATTTTTGAAGGTGTTGAAGCAGTGTGGACAAGCAGTGATCACTTTGCGCACCTGGTACTTGTTCAAATTCGCGGCGTTCTCTCGCACCAGCGTTTCAAAGAGAAACTCGTTGCCAATGCGTCGCGCCGGATCTCCTGAGCACTTCTCGTCCCGGCCCATAATCGCAAACTTGACTCCGGCCTGAGCGAGCAACTGGGCCGTGGCCCGGGTAACGGCCTGGTTTCGTTCGACTAACGCGCCACCACAGCCAACCCAGAGGAGCACTTCGGCGTCCGCAAGTTCACTGACATGCTTGATTTCCAGGCCCTTGGTCCAATCGACCCGCGTTGCCTGGGTGCCGCTGAAGGGGTGTCCTCGTTTCTCCAAAGACATCACTGCTGCCTGCATTGTGTCGGGAAAATCAGCTTCTTCCATCACCAGGAAACGACGCATGTCAACGATCTTCGGCATCTGTTCGATAAAGACCGGGCAGGCTTCCATACACGCAGCACAGGTTGTGCACTGCCAGAGCGCCTTAGGTGAGGTTGCCTGGGTGGCGCCGATAATTGGTCCGCCGTTACTTGAGATCGCACTCAAATTGCGTAGTTGCAGGATCAGATCCCGGGGTGAAAGCTCTTTCCCCACGTTATTCGCCGGACAGACTGCCACGCAACGGCCACACTCGGTGCAGGCGTCCAGATCGAGCAGGTCCTTCCAGGTAAATCTGGCCAGTGAATTGACGCCAAAGGATTCCGCTTTTTCGAAGTCAATCGTTTTTAGAGAGGCACCCAACGGAGCAAGGTTGGCCGTGTAGATGTTTAGCGGCGCCGTTACCACGTGAATCATCTTTGTGTATGGCGCCCAGGCGATAAAGCAAAAGACCGTAACCAGATGAAACCACCACACTCCGAGGTGCGCGGAACGCATTTGCGTTTTGCTCATGACTCCTTGGGAAGCCTGAGCCACCAGGTTGCCGAACGGCGACCAAGCTGCCCAGGGGTCGTTCGTGACGGCGATACGCCAGCCCTCGAGCGCAAAGCCCTGTAAGCACATTAAAAAGATGACTGCCAGGATAAGTGTCGCTTCCTTTGTGTAGACCAACTTTCGCGGTCGCGTGAAATAACGTCGGGCAACAGCCAGGAGAATCCCTATCATCACCAGGACACCAAATAGGTCGACGATGAACGACTGGAAGTAGAGATAGAACCAGCCGCGCATAATGGTGGTGCCAAAGTCTGCGTCCAACGCCACGACAGTGGTGGCGATCGTCAGCACCACGAATCCGTAACTGATGAAAGAGTGAAATAGCCCGGCATACACATCGCGGGCGGTCCGAGACTGGGCGGCGGCGTGTTGCAGCAACAACCGCACGCGTCGGCCCGGTTGATCGAGACGCGTGGCCGGCAGACCTCGACGCCAACGCTGGAGGTGTCGGTAAACTCCGTAACCGGCAACGACCAGCGTGGGGATGAGCAACAGGTACATTACCCAGATGTGGGTGATGTTCCAGTAGATCTGACGCGAGGCTTCGGCTGGATTCATCTTGGTGGAGTTTTGATTTTTGATTGTGCTTGATGACTAAGGTTCTCTTCTTAAGCCAATCAAAAGTCAAAAATCAAAAATCAAAAATTGTTCTATTACTTACGCAACTCGGACAACTTCTCGCGTAGCAATGGCACGACCTTGCGATAATCCTCGACAATGCCAAAACGAGAGTGTTTAAAGATCGGAGCGTCCGGGTCTGTATTGATGGCCGCGATGGTCTTTGCTTCAGAGATACCCGCCATGTGTTGACTGGCGCCGGTGATAGCAATCGCCAGGTATAAGTCGGGTGAAACCTTCTTACCCGTCTGTCCAACTTGCCAGGTTGGTAACACCCAACCGGCATCACAAGCGGCCCGCGACGCCGCCATTTGTGCGCCCATCAATTCAGCTAGTGGTTTCAGTTCGCTCTCAAAAGGCTCAGGACCACCGATGCCCCGGCCTCCTGAAACTATGACGCGCGCCTCTTCAAGTCGGACTTCGCCCTGCTCTTCACGCTTCTGTTCGATAAGGCGCGTGCGCGTGTCCGGTTGCAGCGCCAAGGTTAACTGCGAGATCTCGCCTTGCACGTCTCGAGGCGAGGTGGGAGAGAACGCGCGCGCACGCAACCAGACGACGGCCGGACGACGCTTCAATTCGATCACAGCTTGCGCTTTGCCGCCATAGACTTGACGAGTAACGAGGAACTTGTCATCGACGACGCGTAACGCCACCGCATCTCCAACGGCGCTACCGCCGAGCCGGTGGGCGAGCCGGGGCGCAAGCTCCTGACTATAAGTGTCATTGCCCAGCAGCAGCGTGTTGGCCGATAGCGTTTGAAAGAGTTGCGTGAGTGCGGTCAGGTACGTCTCAGGTTGATATAGCGACAATTCGGATTGATCCACGAACACCAGCTTATCGGCCACTCGTGACAGGTTCGCGGTGAAGTCCGCCTCAGGTTTGCCGACGACAACCGCGTGCAGTCGTACCCCCAGACTGTCAGCGAGACGTCGTCCTTCGCCAGCCAGTCCCTGTGCGGCTTTATCAAAAGTGGTAGATAGAAACGTGATTACGACGTCGTTCATTGAGCGATCTTCAGAGTGTGTTGATAACTGCAACGATGCGCTGAGCAAAAGCTTCCACTCTTTCGTTTAACGAGTCTCCCTGGGCAAACTCGCAACTCGTTTCCTTCACTGGCACGAACAGCTCCACCACTTCGTAGTATTGGTTGGTAGTTTCGGCAGCGATACCAAGATCTTCGGGCCTCCATGTTTCGAGTGGCTGCCGATATGATGACATCACGTCGCGCACCTTTGGTATTCGAGGTACGTTGTACTCGTTGTTGGTGATTGTTACTACGACGGGAGGCTTAGCTTCGAATTGTTCCCAGCCACTTTCTGTTTGCCGTTTAAGCAACAACTGGCCAGCGACGGTTTCAATATGATCGACGAACGATAAGCAGGGTAATCCGAGTTCTTCCGCCAGTAACCCGCCAGTTTGTCCGACCCCCCAGTCGCCGGACTCTCGGCCCAGCATGATCAGGTCTGGGATGCCGAGTTTTTTGATTGCGGCAGCGAGAACTTGTGCTACTCGCAATGGATCAGGATTGCTATCGCTTTCGTTCAGCACGAGAGCAGCCGCATCTGCTTTCATTGCCAATCCCTTGCGCAATGAGTCTTCCGCGGAGGCTGGCCCATAGGAAAGAACTGTGATTTTGGCGCCCCCGCTCCGTTCACGGAATTGCAGGGCCGTCTCGAGCGCGTTCTCGCAAAAGATATTGGTAACCAGGCTAGCTGAACCCTGCCTCGCCTCGAGCTTTTCTGTATCGACGGAAAAGTCCCGCGCCGGTATCTCCGGGTCCAGAATTTGTTTTAGACAAACTACTATGTTCATCAGTTCACGATCTTGAGTCCATGACGCCCGCGGGCTTCCGGACGAATTAGGCCATTTAAAACGATCCGGGAAAGCTCTTCACCAATCTGGTCGGGGCTCAACGGACCTTCGGGCCGGTACCAACGTGAAAGCCAATTGATCATCCCCAGGATGCTAAACGCCGCCGTCGTAACGTTGATGTCCTGGAGTTTTCCTTCTTCCTTGACCTGACTAATCGTGTTTCTCAGTTTCTCAAAGTAATCGCGCTTACGGGCCGTAATCTTTCGGCTTTGGGCTGGTGTGAGGGCGGTGATTTCATCAACCAGGATGGTAATAACACCCTGGCCCCTGGTCACGAGTTCAGCGTGCTTGGTGATGATGAAGTGGAGGCGCTCGGTCGGGTCCTTAATTGAACCCGCAGGGTTTACACATTCATCGCGCAGTTCGTCGAGACCGAATGTCATAATGTCGAAGAGCAGTTCTTTCTTGCCGCTAATGTAGTGATAGAGACCTGCTTTGGTCATGCCGAGAGCGTTGGCGATATCGTTGACGGAGGTCGCGTCGTAGCCTTTGCGCAAGATTATTTGGGCCGCCGTGCGATACACCTCTGCCAGCCGTTCATTGTTGCTGCTTGTTTTTTTCTGAGCCTTCATTTTGGCTAAACTTGTGGGAAACAAATGACTAATGGTATCTTACCGACCGTCCGGTAGGTTCTTATACAATCTAATTTTCGCGGCGTCAATAAGGCAATCGTCCGCGCCATAGATATCCGCTGCCACGCACTATTTCGCTAACAATCACGAACCATTTTGCCGATAGATTATAGAACACCATGTCCACCACTCCTGTAACCCTCGAAATTAGTGGGGATCGGTTTCTGGTACACGACCCCACGCCGGCGGAGATATTCACACGTGAAGATCTTAGCTCGGCGCAAAAGATGTTGGGGCAATCCGCCGCCGAGTTTATGCGTACAGAAGTACTGCCGCGAGAACAGGAAATCTATGCGAAGGATTGGGCTCTCACGCGATCGTTGCTGCTCAAAGCAGGAGAACTCGATCTTTTGCGAGTTGACATTCCGGAAGCGTACGGCGGTCTCAACCTGGATAAGGTGAGCTCAGCTTACCTAGGAGAACAGATTGGCATCATGCCCTCGTTTGCTGGATCACTGGGCGCTCATACAACGATTGGTACTCTACCGCTGGTCTATTTTGGCACTGAGGACCAGAAAGAACGTTATCTAGCACGGCTGGCAAGCGGCGAGTGGGTAGCCGCCTTCGCCCTGACTGAACCTGGCTCTGGCTCCGATGCCTTGGCCGCTCGCGCGAATGCGACGTTAGCTGCCGACGGTCGCCATTACATCCTGAACGGCCAAAAGATGTGGATAACGAATGGCGGTTTTGCTGACTTGTTCACCATCTTCGCTCAAGTCGATGGTCAGAAATTTACAGCCTTTCTGGTTGAACGTAGCATGGGCGTCGTCAGTGGCCGCGAAGAACCGAAACTTGGATTAGACGGTTCGTCCACTACTGCACTCATTCTTGAAAACGTGCGCGTACCAATCGATAACGTGCTTGGGAATGTTGGCGAAGGGCACAAGGTCGCGTTCAATGTGCTTAATCTTGGTAGACTCAAACTGGGTACGCGCAATCTTGCAGCCGCCAAACAGGCTTTAAGCCGAGCCGTTCAATACAGCGTCGAGCGACAACAGTTCGGGCGGGCCATCGCTGAATTTGGACTCATCAAGCAGAAGTTAGGCGAGATGGCCGTACGTTGTTTTGTTGGCGATGCGATGGTCTATCGCACGCTTGGCGCCGTCGACCGAGCACTCGAACAGGTTGCAGAAACAGATCCGCTCGGGATTCTCAAGACGATTGAAAGTTTCGCTGTCGAATGCTCTATTAATAAGGTCTGGACGAGCGAGGCTTTGGCTTTTGTCGTTGACGAAGCACTACAAGTCTATGGCGGCTACGGCTACTCAAAAGAATTTCCGGCGGAACGCGCATACCGCGACGCCCGCATTACCCGGATTTACGAAGGCACCAATGAAATCAACCGTCTCATTATTCCCACCCGTCTGTTGAAAAATCCTGCTACTGCTGCGCTCTTCGCTGACGAAAGAATCGCGGCCACTTTAACCGGGACGACATCCGTCAATTCCAGTTACCCTGTTCCGGAACTAGCTGCTGCCCGCCAATTGTTGGAACGGGCCAAGCGCCTGATAACCTTCACCCTCGGAAGCGCGCAGGCCACTTACGGTAAAAATCTGGCTGAAGAGCAAGAAATCCTCGCTCACATCACTGATATCGTGATCGACACTTATGCCCTGGAGAGCGCCATCCTGCGCACTGAAAAACTTCTGAGTGCTCGACGAACGCAGGATTTAGCCCTGGCGATCGATATCACTAACGTCTTTGCCACCGACGCGGCAGACCGTCTAGCGAGCCATGCTAGCCGGGTCGCTTTTGCTTTGCCTGCGAGCGGAAAACCAGCTGCCATACCACCTGTCCCGTCATTACCCCTCAACACCGTCGCAGCCAGGCGACGAATTGCTGCTGCGATCGTCAGCGCCGGGCGCTATCACCTCTAGCCGCCAGATAATTTGGTTTGGCTTTCGCAGGACCAGCGACGCTCGT
>DATFRK010000864.1:0-4628 GCA_035263325.1 Pyrinomonadaceae bacterium
GTCGAGGGCCGCCTTTTGCCGGAGTATGCAGCCCGGGGCAGGGCCTATGTTGAGGCGCTCGAAGGGGCCGAGTATGAGTTGCGGCTGACGAACCCATATCCGGAACGGGTCGCCGTGGCCCTCTCGGTAGATGGTCTGAACACGATAGACGCTCGTCACACTTCGGCTTGGAATTCGAGCAAATGGGTGATGCAGCCTTATGAAACGATAACGATTAGTGGCTGGCAGATGAGTTCCGAGCGGGCCCGACGCTTCTACTTCACCAACGAACGCGACTCGTATGGCGCCAAGCTGGGTCAGACTGCGAATCTTGGTGTCATCTCGGCCGTGTTTTTCAGAGAGCGACTGCCCGCAGTGCTGACTGATCCGCCTCGACCCCTACCCCGAGATAAGGACGAACTGCGGAGACAAAGTTCAGAGAATTCGTCTCCAGGGGACCAGGCATCTGGTGGTCGACAGAAGAGCCAGGGTGCAGTAATCCCAAGTGACGATGACTATGCGGCGACCGGTATCGGACGGTCGGTCTGGAACAGCGTACGCTGGGTAAATATGGACCTGGAACCAAACGCAGTGGGCGAGGTTACGATTAGATATGAATACTACTCGACGTTGCTGCGCCTGGGGGTAATTCCTAGACGGTACAGCGACTCTGATCGGTTGCGGCAGCGGGAGCAATCGAAGGGCTTTTCGGATCGCAGGTTCAGTCCGGAACCCTGACGAGGCTAACGCCGCATCAGATCCGCGGTGTAGAGCTGCCGGTAGACGCGGTAATTGGCCATAACTTTTTGCACGTAGCCTTTGGTTTCGTCGAAGCCAATCTCAGCAGTAAAGACGCCGCCATCTTTATGCTTGGCCCGTTTCACCCAACGAGCTACGTTATCTTCGCCACCGTTATACGAAGCAGCTACTGCTTCCGGAAGTTGCGGGAACATTTCTGTCAACGTTTCCAGGTACTCAGTGCCCAGGACTATCGAAGTCTCGGGCTGATAAAGCTGGCTCTCACTCACCGAGTTAAGTCCCGCCCCGGGCGCATACTTTTGTGCGGCATCAATCGTTAGCTGCAGTAGACCACGAGCGCCAGCCGGAGATTTCGCCGTGGGCCGAAACACACTTTCTTGCCTAATGAAGGCCAGCACCAGACGGGGATCAAGTTTACGTGCTTTTGCAGCTCTGACGAGTGTTGGTCGATATGGCGCCGGATAGGAGTCTGAGACGCCGGCGATTTGGGTACTTACGCGCGTCTCCCGTTCTGCGACAATCTGCTTCCGAGCGCCCGTGGCCAGTTTGTCCAGATGTTGAGTGGCCATCCAGCCGTAATAAGATTCCGGCGCATCGGCTATGGTTAGAAAGGCGGCAAAGGCCTCATCCTTTCTTCCGCCTTGCTCAAGGCTGAAGGCCTTCAAATAAGCTACTTCCATCGGAGAGGTTTGTACTGCCTTGCTGAAGGACCTTTTCGCGAGTTGCTCCGCGGCCAGGATGGCTTCCTGCCAGTTGCCCTCGGCAATGTGCAAACGCAGTAACGCAAAGATGGCGTTGGTTTCGGTGGCACTGCCGGCGAAGCGTTGTCGAGTTTTGCTGACCCAAGCCAGCGCTTCCTTTGGCTTATTAGCTTCACGCAAGGTATCGATGACGTTCAGATAAGCAGTGTCGATGCGCTCGCCATTGGGGTTGCGATCGATGTATTCAATATATCGACTGGCTGCCTCGCCAAATCGTTCCAGTCGCAGCAGGGAGGCCGCACTAAAGTTTAGCCCCTCCCGGCCTTCCTTTATTGCTGCGTAGTTACGAGCGAGGCGATCGAACGTATCGTATGCATCAGCATAGTCCTTCGCCTGAAAATAAGATCGACCAATGCCGAGAAGTGCTTCGGGAACACGCGGATCTTGTGGGTAGTAATTGATCAGGGCCTGCCAGTGTTCGCGAGCCTCAGCGAAGGCGCGATTACTCATATAGATGGCGGCGCGCCGCATGTGTTCCGTCGGGCTAAGCTTGGTGATGTTTCCCTTGGCGTCGCGGTTAGAGGCATCGCTGCGACGCACCGAGAGCAAAGCCGTCTCACTGGCTGCTTGTTTAAGGGAAACAGCGATCGATAGGGTTTTCAGCTCACTGGCTGCGACCGGCACTACTAAAGTCAACGATGAGCAAAGTAGGAAAAGCCTGATGCGCAATGCCAAATTCCTCACTGTGGACTTTCTTCGATGATTTCAAAAGTGGAATGGATTTCTACGGTAGGTCGCAGCGTTGCGGCCACACTGCAGTACTTTGTTTCGGAAAGCTCGATGGCTTGCTCCACAGACTTGGGAGAGATGTTGGAGCCGGTCAGGATATGATGCACCTTCATGGAGGTGAAACTACGCGGATGTTCGTCGCGTCGCTCACCCGACACTTCAACGATATAGTCCGTGACGCGCTCTCGCTTCTTCGCGAGGATGCTAACCACGTCGACCGCAGTACAGGAGCCGAGCGCGATCAGTAGCAGCTCAACGGGTGTCGGAGCGCTGGAACGATCGTGGTCAGTGTCGAGTGTTATGGCATGACCAGAGGGTGAAATGCCGATGAATAGATCGTCGCCGGCAAACCTGATTCTTGCTTTGGAAACATTCGCTGCACTCATTTACCTGAAAGCATAGCACACGAGGCTGTATCTGTGTCGCTCACATCAGACGCGCCCCCAGTTCGGAGGATGAACTGTCAAAAAACTTGGAGTGCTCCGACTCGTCGGTGCTTTGTGATCATAGTTTCGGATCAGAAAGCGGTGACGAATCACCGCACTCCAAAGTAACTAGCACAACAATTGCAAATCTTGTCCCTTTTTTGAATTAGCCTTCCGGAGTTGTGTTATGATTTAGTTCTCCCAGTGCCCTCACGGTTTAAATCAATAAAAACTTGCATCTTATCGAAGTCTCGCGTCCAGAGGGACTAAGTGGTGAGTAGAGTGGGAGGACCATCGTGGCCGAGATCCTGGTAGTGGATGATGACGAAATCATTCGCGACACTTTGCATGAATTGCTTTCGGAAAAGTACTGCTGCAAGACAGCGGAAACCGCTGAGAAAGCATTTTCCTGCTTGGAGGTTGAACCGTTCGAGGTGGTGTTAACTGACATTTCCATGCCCGGCGTTAGCGGTGTTGAATTGCTTCGCCACATCATGGAGAAATATCCGCAGACGCCCGTGATAATCATTTCGGGCATCAGTGATCATGACCATGCCCAAAGTCTAATTAAACTGGGCGCCTTTGACTGCCTGGTGAAACCTTTTCGGCTGGAAGTGGTGGAAGAGAGTGTTAGTCGCGCTCTCGCGTATCGCCGGAGGACTCCTTCAAATGGAGATTATGCCTCCGAGCGTCCCACGCAACGACTAAATTGAATGGTGTATTTCGGATCACGCGGCGACTGTGCTGAAGGGAGCAGCCGCTTTCACACTGTCGCCACGCTGACGGTTGATTTCTCTTACCAGTTCGCTAATGCGGTCCGCAGTGAACGGTTTGGCGATTACCCAGTCCACGCCAGCTGCTTTCTGCTCATTTGAACCGACTGCTTCTCCCCAGCCTGTAATTACTGCGATTGGGATCATCTCGCTTTGCTGGCGTATCGCACTAGCGAGTTCCCAGCCGCTCATCCCTGGCATCCCCACATCGGTAAAGACACCATCGAATTGCTGCCGCTGGAACAGTTCCAACGCTTCATCGCCGTTACTGGCCAGGGTCACTTTGCAACCGTCAGTTTCCAGAATCTCATTGAGCAAGTCGCGGACAAACTCTTCGTCGTCTACCACCAGGATTCGAGTTTGCGGTCGCTCCTGAATGAGTGAAATGCGACTGGGGACCTGGCTCTGTGCGTCCACACCAACTTCTAGTTCAGCGGTTGTTGCCACGCTTGCCAGCGGTAGAGTGATGCGGAATTTCGAGCCGCCTCCGTGTTGGGAATCGACCTCAATGGTGCCGCTGTGACGCCGGATGATCCCGAAGCTAACAGCCAGACCCAATCCTAAGCCAGCCTTACCTTTGGTGGTAAAGAATGGATCGAAAATCCTGGAACTGACTTCAGGAAACATGCCGACGCCGGTGTCGCTAACAGTGATCACTACCGACTCTCCGACGACGTGCGTCGACAGCGACAGCGTCCCACCTTCAGGCATGGCATCGACGGCATTGAAAACCATATTCACCAGTACTTCTCGTAATTCAGAGTCGTCACCCATCACCTTGGCGTTGGAGTGGGCTTGCAGATCAAGAGTAATGTGAATGTTGGAAGCCTCGGCACAGTTCTTCCACCGCGGTCGCGTAATCTCACTCGCGTCGAGCAGTATCTGATCGATTGAGACCAACTCGAAGTCGTGATCGCGTCTTTGCCGGGCGAAGTCCTGGATCCGCTTGACCGTTTTCGCGCCATCTTCAGCGGTCTTGATGATGATATCCAGTCCGCGTCTGATCTTCTCCGGATCATTTGTGCGCAGGAGGAGTTGCGCCCGGCCGAGGATCCCCGCGAGGGTGTTATTGAAATCATGGGCTACGCCTGACGCCAGTTCGCCGAGGGCGGAAAGTTTCTCCATCTGCGAGAACTGCTCTCTGATGCGTTCCTGTTCAGCGATGTAATGAGAGAGTTCCTTGACGTGCCGCTCCGCCTGGT
>DATFRK010000865.1:0-6115 GCA_035263325.1 Pyrinomonadaceae bacterium
AATGGAGTTTTACCTAACGGATTTTAGGGGGAAAAAGACAAAGTGCCGGATCCACAAACTCTCAACACCGATTCCGGAGTTTGACCTACGTAAAGTAACACTTTGGTCCATCAGCTCATTTGTTAGTGAGAAGAGTAAAACACCCAAATAGATCAATGGCGATGACAGAAGAGTTCAAGCTGCTAGTTGCGTGTTATTCTGGCAGGAGGAATCCTCATGAGTAAAATCTCACGACCCTGGTCCATTGCAATCAGCCTGGTAGCCATCCTTTCTTTGACGCCACAGGTTTCTTTCGGGCAGAGCGCTTCATCGTCTGGTCCTACGGTCACTCATCGTACCTCCAGGATGAACTCGCTCGAGTTCCGCAACCGAACACTCTCACCCAAGTGGCTTCAAACAGGTAAACAGGTTAATCCGGACTTATTATTGTCGCTGCCAAACTCGGATGCGTTGATCACCGTAGACGTCAAGCGGGTTATTCGAGAAGTACTGCCGCACCTTCTCGCAGATGAGCCAGCTCTTCGGCCCCTGGTAATGTCGTTGATTGATCTGAAAGCACTCACTGGACTTGATCCGCAAGCTGTCGAGCGCGTGGTGATCGGCCTTCGCTACGCCAGGTCAGAGGATGGGACGAGCAACCCGGATTTCAGCGTGGTGGCAATTGCTCAAAGCAGCATGGTCTATTCGAATCGTGGCTATGCGCTAACGGATAAAGAAGAAATTAACCGAGCCATCATCGATTTCGACAAGTCTCTGACGTTGAATCCAAAACTTGCCGATGCTTACAATGGTCGTGGTCGGGCGCGTTTCTCTAAAGAAGAGTTTGAGCAGTCGATAGCTGATTACGACAAAGCAATTTCACTCGCACCCAACGATGCCATAGTTTACGGGAATCGCGCATTAGGACGGCTTGCATTAAGAATGGATGCAGAGGCTGCCCAAGACCTTAAGAAGTGTTTTGAGCTAGACGAATCAATGCGGCCCATTTTCGAGCCATTGTTCAAGGAGATTAAGAAGACTCGCCGCCCAAAACCCCGGCGCCCTCACTAAAACGAAAGTCGTTCCCAAAGTTGGATCCAACAAGTAATAACGTGTTTGCAGGCTTTCTCAGTAATTTGTAAACAACAACCGGTTGGGAGATTCTTGCCCGGGGTTACTTATTAAACCCACAGTTGAGTTTGCGACAATTGCTGAACGCACTGCAGCGGGCGAAGCGGTCGGGTGGCTTTGCAGATAGAGCGCTACAACGCCGGTCACATGCGGTGCTGCCATCGACGTGCCTGACGAGGTAGCGATCATCAGATCATTGCCGATCCAAGCCGATGTAATACTGACACCCGGTGCAAAAAGATCCAGGGCCGGTCCGTAGTTAGAGAACTCTGCTCGATAGTCGGATTGGTTCGTGGCGCCAACCGTTATCGCCTCGGAGACGTTGGCGGGAGAGTAAGTTCGCGCGTCACTATTGGCATTTCCGGCCGCTACCACGAAGGTCACTCCGGATCTGATTGAATTTCTGACTGCTGCGTCGGCGGCCTTGTTGGTCTCTCCAGCGAGACTCATATTGGCAACCGCTGGTACGCCCTGCTGAGCCGGTTGGGCGTGATGCCAGGCCACGAAGTTGACTCCATCAATGACGTCCGACCACGAGCCGGTACCCTGGCAGTTGAGCACGCGCACGCTATACAGGTGCACTTGCTGAGCTACACCGAAGGTACGACCGCCGATGATGCCAGCAACGTGTGAGCCATGCCCGTTGCAGTCAATGCCGAACCCGCTCCCTTCACCTGCAAACACGTCGTAGATTCCGGAGGCACGCCCGCTGAATTCCCAGTGCGTGGTGAGAATGCCGGTGTCAATAACATAGGCGTTCACGCCCTCACCATCGTTGTGATACGCATACAACTGGTCCAGCGGTAGGGAGCGCTGATCAATGCGGTCGAGTCCCCATGACGAGTCGGGCTGCGGGTTCTGGTCCGGATTCGGGGGAATGGTCATGACAATCGGAGTGGAGTCGGGCGATCCCACTGCAACGGCGCCATCCTGCACAATAAATGCTACGCGCGAGTCCTGGCTCATCGCGATTGCCTGGGCCTCGGTAGCGTTCAGGCGAAACCCCTTGATGGCGTTGCTCCAGGTAATAGAGAAAGTGCCGCCGTAGTCGCTCGTCAGGGCTGTGGCAGTCGCCACAACCACGGGATCGGGCGCTGGTTCTCCAACAACAGCCACCGAACCTGGAACGGCAGACATTGCCTTTGCCGCTGCCGACGAGGTGGCCGAAGCCGGCGCGATGCGAGCAGCCTCCATTACTGGTACTGGAGTCGCTGCGGCGACCGGATTAAGGTCAGTAGTCGCCAGCACGACGATATACTGGTTGGGTATAGGATTGGAGACCGTGTAGAACTTGGTTGACGCCGCCAGAGTCTCGTTTTCAATAGACAGAGGAGCCGAGGGGGTCAGGCATAACAAAGCGGCAGCGACCAGCAGAGCCAGCATCTTCCTCATTTGTTTTCTCCTACATCGGGCTTGAACTGTGAGGCTGGGCTATGGATTAGTGGCGCATCTTAGCACACAGACTCGCAAAGCGGATTTACTTTAACTGCCTACCTTAAAATTCCGAAAATGCCACGGTGCTTAAGCCGGAGTTGCGTTGAGAATGTGGGCCACGGGCGGGTGTCCGTCCGCTTCGAGACAGGAACGCAGAGGTGGTGAACAAAGTATCTACTGAACAGGTGCTGAACAAGGCATACCGCCTTGCCTACTTCCTCCATCAGGACAAAAGTATGGCAATCCGGATTGTCGCGGCTGCGACACTTAAGTTGAATGTCGCAATGAATGTTCAGAGCAAGCGGCTTTACTATATTCCCGTCGGGAGATTTTCGCGCGGAGAGTCGCGTCGGACCGACGGCATCCGCAACAAAGCTCTATTTAGTGATCTTCACTTGCTTCAGCGCCTGATCTACGTCGAATCCGAACCCTATGAGCGCCAGAAGGAGGGTGTTGGCCAGGTCACCCGACCAGACATTCTCGCTATCGCGGACCAGGCTACTGAGGAAGACCTTCTCGTTTACTTCGTCAAACACCTGGTGAGAATTACGACAAAGAGAAATGCCTTCTACGTCACACTCGGAGTCAGCCGTCTGCTACACCGCTACAGTACGCTTGAAACTATGGAAATTTACAACGCAGTGATCGGTGAGCCTGAGCGGGTCAAGGACGACTACTATTACCGCTCACGTAAAGCCGTCTTGATGCAGGAGATGTATAAGCGCTTTGGGCATTTGATCAGGGCCCGTCGCCAACAGCGTGGTGAAGAGAGGTTCGAGACGCAACCGGGCTCAAGCGAACTACGGTCTCTCGTTCGAGAGTGCCTCCGCCTATTCACCCCCTGGGACACGCAATGCACTGTGCCGCCGGACTTCGATCCGCTCAAGTCGGTCATTGCAGCGCTGACTTCGAAGAATCTCAGCGATGAAAACGAAGTAGAAGTCAACCGCATCCACGCTGTCTTGCACCCAGATTGTTTTGCGAGATTAGTCGCCGCCTTCCGCTATAGCCCGCCGGCAGATCTGATGGAATTGCCGCGCTTTTTCTCTGACCAAACGGATGATCAATCTCCGCCACGGCAGCGTAGCGCACCGAAAGAGTTGAGCGCTGAAGAACTTGATGAGATTAACCAGATGCTTGACGAACAGGCGGGGCGCCGCCGCCATTCGTCACCCAGCGCCGTCATACGCATCATAGTAGATGGTATAGAACGAGGTAGGCTGAATCCCCAGGAACAGTCGAGTATTAGCTTTAGCGCCGAAGAAGACGCAGAGATTATCGAGGTAAAGTCAACGGACTCTAGCGGTGATCTGCTACTCGCGACACACTTGCTCACGACCCCTGAGCACGAGGCATATGACGCGGCAGTTGTCTCTTCAATCCGGTTGGAAGGTGGCCAAAACCTGTCACTCAGTATAACGAGGAGACAGAGCGAAGCTAATGGCGGAGCCGACCTCCTGGTCCAATTCGGCTATCGAGAAACGGACCCACGAAGAGCGGCGGGTTTGTGGTGGCGATGGCTCAACCTCCGACTCGGTAGAGAGCAGGATCCGAATTCAGCCGGTCTGTGGACAGGTGCAATATCAGCGCGACATGTTATGGCCGGCAGTGCAGTTGTTATCTGCCTGGCAAGCTATTTCGCGTATGTAACATTGAGGTCGCCCCAGACAATTGCACCGGTCGAGACCGGCAGCGTACAGACCATTTCAGGAGTCAACCAACCAGCGACGCAGGCAAGCAACAGAGTCAACGAACCAGATAAAGCAGTACCTCGAGGTGCTAAGACTCAGAGGTCACCTGCAACTAAGGCGCCCTTACAATCACGCGCAGCTGCTCCAGAACAGGCCCGCGACGAAGACGTGAACGATGCCCTGCGCAGTGGAAATGTAGTCGCCAATTTGGGACTCAAGGACATCAAGAAGATCTACATAGAGTTTCGTGGCGACGCTACATTCAAGGACTTGCGCAAAAGCGTAATCGAGAACCTGGGATCGAGCGGAGTAGTTACTATAGCGACTAATGCGGACGAGGCTGACGCAGCACTGAAAATCGTCGTTTCGCAAACGGGTTCGCAGATCGAAGCAGCGGCCCGGTTAGTTAATGCGAAGGGAACAGTGCTGTGGCCGAAGGCAGCAAGCGTCGCACGCCGTTATTCCGGTGAGCCCACGACAGTCGCGTCGCACATCGTTAACGACTTGCTGTTGGAGATCCGGCGCGCGCACAAATAATCAATCTGTGTACTCGGATGGATTACTTCGGCTCACCCTGGAGCACAAAGCCTGCCCAGTAATAAGGTGCTTGCCAGCGGCCCTCACGCCAGATTGCGATTTGCGCCGCTCTAAGTGCCGCTGCTGTAGTCGACCGATTAGGACCGAGTAGCCCTCGATAAAAATTCGACATTAACGTGGCGGTGGCCTGGTCTTGAACATCCCATAAACTGACCAGTACGCGTTTAGAACCTGCGTACATAAAGCCACGCGTCATCCCGTACAGACCTTCTCCCTTCACTTCCTTGCCGAGTCCCGTACGGCACCCACTCAAGACCACTAACTCGGCCCCTAATCTCAAATTGAAGATCTCATGCGCTCGCAAGAAGCCATTTTGAGGCTTCCCCTGGCGATCTAACATCGAAAGCGCAATGCCGGAAAGCTCCGGATGCATACTGTCGAGAAAACTATGGGTCGCAAAATGGATGATGCGATATTTGCTCAGGTCCTCGTTCATAGCCGCGGTACGATTAGCTTCAAAGCCAAGCGCAGCCTTTCGGCCTGTTGCCGGAGCGAGGGCCAGGATCGCCTCTGCTTCTTGGCGCGTAAACGGAAGTCGCGGTAAAGGCGGGAGTTCGTCCGTAGCCGTTGCTACGTGGTGCCCACCTGCGGTGCGGCTCACGTTTCGGGTAAGCCGTTCATCAGTCTTGTCGAACACCGGATCAGCGAAGACGGCTACGACTTTATCAGCGGGCAAGCGTCCGTGTAACTCCTGCCTGAGTACTGCCAGCGTTGATGCAGAAGGAATGCTCGTCACTTCATTTTGGACCACCAGGGGAACGAACGACGCTTGCTGCGGTAACGCAAGCGCAGCGAACGGCAAGTATTCCAAGGCACCATCGGGGACAACAAGCAGGCGCTTTCGCGTTAACTGCCCTGCGACTGGTCCAAGCAGCATATTGCTCAAAGCAATGGCTGCATTCGGGTATTCAGCGTCAGCCTGGCGCACGCGTTCGCGCTTCTCATCAGCAGTTTCAAACTTCACGTAACGGTTGCGAGCGGTTAAGAGCTCATAGCAACGCCGGGCTGCCGCTTCGATCACTGCCCGCGGTGGCAATTCATAACTGGAAAAGGAGGTCGGTGTTACCGTCCAGAGATAACTACACTCGTCGCCCAGCGAGTATTCCAACAGCAACGTCGCATCATCAGTGACGGCTGTTTGGATCTCAGCGAGACCGAGCGGTGCAGGCTGTGTTAGCGCTGCATAGCGCGGGCTATTAGCTTTCAACTCGGCCTCGATTGCGAGGAGCTGCGTCAACAACTCCTCTAACTTGCGCCGCTTCGCGCTCGCCGCCTCCTCGGTG
>DATFRK010000866.1:0-4021 GCA_035263325.1 Pyrinomonadaceae bacterium
AGGAGCTCGGTATCCGCATGGCCCTGGGCGCGAACCGCAGCGACATTCTCCGTCTAGTATTGGGGCATGGGATGAGGATGGCTCTTGCCGGGGTAGCGATCGGTTTGCTGGCAGCGTTCGCCCTGACACGCTTGATGACGAAGATGATTTACGGTGTAAGCCCGACTGATCCCGCGACGTTCGCAGTCATTGCCGCGTTGCTGACGTTGGTTGCCCTGCTGGCGTGTTTTGTTCCCGCCCGCCGTGCGACAAAGATCGATCCACTCGTCGCACTGAGATACGAGTGAGAAGGAGGAAGCAACATGTGGGGAGTCGCTAAACAGAACATCAGTTACACCATCCGCACGTTGTTGAAGAACCCCGGCTTCACCGCAACTGCAGTTTTGACGCTCGCGTTAGGCATCGGCGCGACCACTGCCATTTTCAGCGTGGTCTATGCAGTCTTCGAGCCGATGCCTTATCCGAAGCCTGACCAACTGGTGATGTTGTGGTCCAAAGTTCAAGGCGGCAGGAACTCCGTTTCGCCGGGCGACTTTCTTGACTGGAAGCGACGAAGCACTTCCTTCCAGGACATGGGGGCCTGGGCCGGAGGCTCCTTTAATGTGGCCACCAACGACAGACCTGAGCAGATCGAGGGCTCTCCGCAGACGCCGGGCTTTTTCACGATGCAAGGATTGCCCTTCTTAATGGGCCGCGATTTTCTTCCGGAAGAAGGTCAGCCTGGCAGAGAGCATGTAGTCATACTCAGCAATCGAGTGTGGACCAAGCATTTCGGCGCCGATCGCGACATCATCGGTAAAAACATCCGCATGAATGGAGAGCCTTACACGGTAGTGGGAGTGCTGCCGTCCGGAATGCATGATCGGCTGCCGATGCAGTTGTGGGTACCGTTGGCGTTCAAGCCGCAACAGATAAACCACGACGCTCATTTCATCCTGGTCATGGGCCGTCTAAAGGATGGGGTCTCACTGGAGCAAGCACAGGCGGAGATGAATGGGATTGCCGCTCAACTAGCGACTGAATTTCCGAAGTCAAACGCCAATTGGGGTATCAGCGTTGAACTTTTACATCTTGATTTCGTGGAAAAGTCGACGCGCCGGAATCTATGGCTGTTGCTCGGTGCGGTCGGTTTTCTCTTATTGATAGCTTGCGTCAACGTAGCAAACTTGTTGTTAGCGCGGGGCACCTCGCGCCGGCGAGAAGTTGCCGTCAGGGCAGCCTTAGGTGCTTCAAGATTTCGTCTGTTTACCCAGTTCCTCTTTGAGAGTTTGGTGTTGGCAGCGGTCGGCGGATTGTTCGGCGTTTTGCTGGCTGGACTGATTATCAAAGCGATCCTGGCAGTCATGCCACCAGTGGGCACCATGTTGCCCTCTGAAGCAGACATCAGAATCAGCGTTCCAGTCTTACTGTTCACAACGCTCCTGACAGGCATTGCCGGACTGCTCTTTGGGTGCGCACCTGCGTGGCAGGCCACCCGCCTCGACTTGAACGAAGTTATTAAGCTGGGTGGGCGCACCGGCTCTAGTCGAGCGCATCGCAGGGCCCTTCGTTTTCTCGTAGTAGCAGAGTTCTCATTGGCGCTGACCTTACTGGCCAGTGGCGCTTTGGCGCTTAGAGGTTTCTGGAATCTGACAAGGGTGGATCTCGGAATACGCCGCGACCACCTCCTGACTTTTCAGCTGCCCGTGCCCGATCAGCGTTTGAATGGTGTTGACCAGATCAGGTCTTACTACCGGCAAATGCTCGAAAAGATTCAGGCTGTTCCGGGGGTAACCCAGGTGGCGGCTATGACCGGCGTACCCGCCCGTGGTCCATACTTCGGCATGGGCATCTCGGTCGTGGGCCAACCTGAGGTAAATCCTTCCGATCGTCCAGGTTCGGGTTTCCAAATGATCACCCCCGGCTATCTCGATGCGATGGGAATTCGCCTGGTCCAGGGGCGCAACTTCGATGAGCGCGACACTGAAAAGAGTCCCCGGGTCGCCCTGGTCAATGAACACTTTGTCAGTCGTTACCTGGCAGGCCTTGATCCGCTCGTCCAACGAATTGGGGTTAACGAATTGGTTCCTGGTGCAACTGTGGGCCAAAACGTTCAATGGCAAGTCGTTGGCGTGTTTCACAATGTGCGCGGGGCCGGAATCCGTGAAGACTATCCGGAAATCTATGTTCCATTCTGGCAGAGTCCCTGGCCGCAGGCTTCGCTGGTCTTGCGAACGATCAACGATCCGAAAGCGGCGACCAAGAGTGTGGCGGCCGCGATTAATTCAGTCGATCCTGACTTGCCGCTCGCGGGAGTGAAAACCATCGACGAGATCGTTGACGAATCTCTCGCCATCGATCGCTTCAGCATGATTCTGTTTTCTGCTTTCGGTGTTCTGGGTCTACTGCTCGCCGCGGTGGGTATCTACGGCGTCATGGCTTTTGGGGTGGCCCAACGCACCCAGGAATTTGGTGTGCGAATGGCACTCGGCGCGCAACGCTCACTGGTTCTAAGACTAGTTCTCAAGGAGGGAACGATCCTGGCGCTCGTGGGTGCTTTGCTTGGACTGGGCGGGGCTTACCTCGTTGGTCGCATGATGCAGTCGACCTTGTACGGAGTGGGCGCTATGGATGGTCGCGCCTTTGGTGCAATGTCGCTGCTGTTACTGGCCGTTGCCTTGTTGGCGTGCCTGGTCCCTGCCTGGCGGGCCAGTCGAGTCGAACCAATGGTGGCGCTGAGAAACGAGTGAACAAATGGAAGCTCTTATTTCAGATCTGCGCTACGCCGTGCGGACATTGCTGAAATCCCCTGGATTCAGTCTGATTGCGATCTTAACTCTCGGGCTGGGTATTGGTGCTAACACGGCCATCTTCAGTGTGGTGAATAGTGTCGTGCTCAGACCGTTACCTTTTCCGGATCAGGATCAGTTGCTGCAGTTGGGAGAGGGCGGTCGAGGACAGCAGTTGGCGGAACGCGGAGCCTTTTCCTTTCCCGATTACCGAGATCTTCAGGCGCAAACACAGACACTCTCGCACGTCGCGGCGTTCCTGAACTCCGGTGCGATGCTTTCTACCGAAGGCCTGGATGCGGAGCGGATTTTTGGTGCAGTTGTGACGCCAGAATTTTTTGCTGTGTTGGGTGTCCAGCCGGCGTTGGGCCGCAGCTTCACGGTTGCGGAGGACCAGTCAGGCGCAGCGGTCGTAGTGATCAGCCATGGGTTGTGGCAGCGACGGTTCGCTGGCCGGAAGGACATCATTGGACAGACAGTCAGGATGGGCGCAGCGACCGTTTCCATCATCGGCGTAATGCCTGCCGGTTTCTCGTATCCGATCGGCACCGAACAGCGAGACTTCTGGGAACCACTGAATGACAGGCCAGGAAAAGATCAGCGCGACAACCGCAGCTATGAAGTGATTGGCCGCCTGAAGCAAGGTACTTCTTTGCAAAGTGCGCGCGCTGATCTGGATACAATCTCGCGCCGCCTGGAACAGCAATATCCGCAGTCCAACACGACAGTGGTTATTGCTGCGGCTCGACTGCAAGATGATTTGACAAGGGATGCTCGGCCGGCGCTGTTCATTCTTCTCGGCGCCGTCGGCTTTGTGCTCCTGATTGCCTGTGCCAACGTGGCAAACCTGCAACTGGCAAGGGCCGCCGGACGGCAAAAGGAGATCGCGGTTAGGAACGCACTCGGCGCGAGTCGTGTCAGGATCGTTCGCCAACTGCTGGTCGAGAGCGTCTTGCTGGCGATTACCGGCGGAGCCCTTGCTCTACTAGTGACCACCTGGAGCCTCAAGTTCTTTCTCGGCAGTGCCTCAAAGATCCCTCGAATAGATCAGGTTACGATTGATCTGAATGTCCTCATCTTCACGTTAGCGGTCTCATTACTAACAGGTATTGGGTTCGGTCTGCTTCCAGCGCTCCAACTATCGACTCCGGAGCTTACTTCATGGCTCAAGGATGGATCGCGCGGTTCCACTGGCCGGCGGAGCAGTCGCGTCCGTAATTGGCTCGTTATTTCGGAAGTGGCACTGTCATTAA